>JADHOE010000031.1 GCA_016779165.1 Candidatus Margulisiibacteriota bacterium
GTTCTGGTTCATTTCCGGCCCACTCGCGCATAGGGCTTAATTGAATTCGTGCGCCATTGGCACCACCTCTAAAGTCAGATTGACGGAAGGTTCTGGCACTGTCCCAGGCTGTGGCCACCATGTCAGAAATGCTAAGCCCAGCGGCTTGAATGGCGTTTTTTAATTCAGCAATGTCATAATCCTCTAAACCTTTTGGCACAGGGTCTTGCCAAATCAAATCTTCGGTGGGGGCATCCGGGCCAAAATACCGAGTCTTTGGCCCCATATCTCTATGGGTTAACTTAAACCACGCACGGGCAAATGTGTCCGAAAAATACGCTGGGTCATTGTAAAATCGTTCTGAAATCTTTCGGTACTCAGGATCTTTGATCATGGCCATGTCCGCATCCGTCATAATTGGGTTATGTCGAATGGATGGGTCTTCCACATCACGTGGTTTATCCTCTTCTTTAATATTAATGGGTTCGTATTGCCATGCACCTGACGGACTTTTCTTAAGCTCCCAATCGTAAGTAAATAACATATAAAAGTACCCGTTATCCCATGTCGTCGGGTTTGTGGTCCAGGCACCTTCAATGCCATGAGTAAATGTATCTCTACCAATGCCACGCCCTTTTTTATTCAACCAACCAAATCCCTGATCCTCCAATTCAGCGCCCTCGGGTTCCTTACCTAAATCTGCGGAGTCAGCATTGCCGTGGCATTTACCAATGGTATGCCCGCCGGCTGTAAGGGCCACGGTTTCCTCATCGTTCATGGCCATGCGTGCAAATGTTACACGAATATCTTGAGCGGTTCGCAATGGATCTGGCTGCCCATCTACCCCCTCAGGATTCACGTAAATTAAGCCCATTTGAGTTGCAGCCAAGGGGTTTATTAGTGACTCTGCATCGTCACCTGAATGACGACTCTTTGCCAAGAACTCTGTCTCAGCACCCCAGTAAATGTCTTTTTCTGGGTGCCAAATATCCTCGCGGCCAAAAGCAAACCCAAACGTTGTTAACCCCACCGATTCATAGGCAATGGTGCCCGCCAAAACAATTAAGTCCGCCCACGATACCGCTGCCCCATATTTTTTCTTAATGGGCCATAGCAAGCGCCGAGCTTTATCCAGATTGGCATTATCTGGCCAAGAATTAAGCGGAGAAAATCTTAAATTGCCATTATTTGCCCCGCCTCGCCCATCGGCAATGCGGTAGGTCCCCGCTGCATGCCAGGCCATGCGAATCATCAACCCAGCATAATGCCCCCAATCGGCGGGCCACCATGGTTGGCTATCGGTCATTAATGCATGTAAATCTTTTTTTAAGGCTGGAATATCCAATGTTTTAAGGGCATCTTGATACGAATAATTGGCCCCAAATGGATTGGTTTTCGTATCGTGTTGATGCAGAATATCCAGGTTCAATGTTTTGGGCCACCACAACGGCAACTGTTTTTCTGCAGTGGTTGGGGCCCCATGCATAACCGGGCATTTTCCTTTTTGGCTCATTTAAAACTCCTTTTTCTTGGTCACTTTAACATCATGATGATTTCAAAACATGCATCGTTAGTGTAAGTTTAACAAAATCAATCAGTGATATAAAAGAAGAAGCTCACTAAACCATTGCCCACCAATACACATTTATCCGTTTTTGGTTTGCCCGCAACCGTGAGTGCAAAAGCCAGACTAAACTGCGGATGGTATTTGAATTATGGGATTTGTAAAAATGGGCATGGGTTTAGTTATCCATTTGTTATACTAACATTCATGATCCCCATTCTTCTTAGCTTGGTCGCACTGGTTGCCTTTGCCATTTTAGATACCTATGCCTCACTCAATATTGCCCTTATTGTCACCATAACCATTACAATCATTGAAATCATCTATACCATCATTGCCTTTGGCACCCTTGACAGCATCAGCTTATTTTCTTTTACCCTGGTATTTGCATTGGTTGGCCTGAGTAAGCTTAAAAATAATCGAACACTATTCAAACTTAAACCGGCCATTTTAAATGCCGGATTGGGACTCTACCTCCTTGGGTCTTTTGCTGTTGGGCATCCTCTGCTTCAAACCATCGCCAACAAATACCAGCACCTGTTGCCACAACAAACCCATACCATTCTTATGCACCCTCACGGGCAAGGCTTATTGATTCAGCTCACCTTAACCATGGGCATATGGCTGCTTATTCATGCAATCATTGTTGCCTACGCTGGGGTAAAGCTGCATAATTTTTGGTGGGCCGCAATAAATAGCTTGGGGTTAATCCTGGCCATGGGGCTTGCCGGTCTTTCAGCTGTGGTTTTTGCATGATCATTATCGCATTACTATTACTAAATGCCGGCATTGTCGCAAATTCGCCCCCCATTTTTTCAACAACGCCCATTCATCACCCTGTAACAAGTACCAATGGCATGGTCGCCACCCAAGAAGCCTTGGCCACACGGGTGGGCATTGACATTCTAAAACAAGGGGGAAATGCCATCGATGCGGCCGTGGCCATTGGCTTTGCATTGGCCGTTACTTACCCGCAAGCTGGCAATCTGGGTGGCGGGGGCTTCATGATGATTCACTTGGCCTCATCCAACACTACCATTGCATTGGATTTTAGAGAAACCGCCCCTGCCAAGGCCCATAGAGACTTATTTTTAGACAACAACAACAACAACGTTGATCACCAAAAGGCTCGTTTTTCAGTGTTATCAAGCGGCGTCCCCGGCAGCGTGCATGGCTTGTTAACGGCCTTAAATAAATACGGCACCATGCCCCGTAAGCATGTCATGGCCCCAGCCATTGCATTTGCAAAAAAAGGAATTATTGTATCGCAACACTTATCAAAATCGTTAAAAAAAGCCCAATCACGACTGTCTAACGACCCCACCATGGGCCCAATATTCTACCCCAATAAGCAGGCCCCATTCGCTGGCGACAAGCTTGTACAACGCGATTTGGCCTCCACATTAAAGCGAATTTCAAAAAAAGGCATTGCCGGGTTTTACGCCGGACAAACAGCCACTGCCATCGGCTCGTTCATGGCCAAAAACAATGGGCTAATAACCAGCGACGATTTGATCAACTACACATCTAAAGAACGAGCGCCCATCCATATTGAGTACCACGGGCATGACATTTACAGCATGCCCCTACCCAGTTCCGGGGGCATTGTCATGGCCCAGCTATTAAAACTAATTGAACCTTACCCATTAAACAAATGGGGACACAACAGTGCCGCCACCATGCATGTTATGAGCGAAGCCATGGCGTTGGCCTATGCCGATCGGGCCGAATGGCTGGGTGACGACGACCACGTCACGGTTCCCAAAAAACAGCTACTTAGCCCCAGTTATGTGCAGGCACGCCGTCGAACAATCAATCAAAACCAACATACCCCAAGCGAAGGGATTACCCATGGCACCCCTTACGAAAGCGACGAAACCACGCATTACAGTGTGGTGGATCAATGGGGAAATGCCGTATCAGTGACCACCACACTCAACTTTAGCTATGGTTCGGGCATTGGGGTCCCGGGCACCGGCATACTGCTCAATAATGAAATGGATGATTTTTCAGCCAAACCCGGGGTCCCCAATGCCTATGGCCTGATTGGCAATGAAAACAATGCCATTGCCCCCAACAAACGCATGCTCAGTTCCATGGCCCCCACCATTGTTCTAAAAAATCAAGAGCTATTCCTGGTGACCGGGTCGCCTGGCGGCAGCCGCATCATTTCCACGGTGGCACAAATCATTAGCAACGTTATCGATCACAACATGACCATTGCCGAAGCCACCCATGCCCCCCGATTTCACCATCAATGGTGGCCCGATGAACTTCGCATTGAAGCCAATGGGTTTTCAACGGATACCTTAACGCTATTGCGAGCGATGGGGCATCGCGTTTCAACCAAGCGGGCCATGGGCGCCACCCAAAGCATTATGAAGGTTAACGGGCATTGGCACGGGGCCTCCGACCCCCGAAGCCCCAGCGGATTGACCTTGGGGCATTGATTCATCATTAAGCGCTTTCATTTTGAAACACAAGATTAATCCAACCACTTTTTGCGTTTAAAAAACACAAGCAGTCCCACACTTAAAACCACCATACTTCCCATTAGTACCGGGTACCCCCAAGGCCAATCAAGCTCAGGCATTGCTTTAAAGTTCATGCCATAAATACCCACCAAAAATGTTAGTGGCATAAAAATCGCCGCCACAATGGTCAAAATTTTCATAATGTCATTTGATCGCATATTAATGGCGGATAAATGCCGCTCGGTTAAATCAATCAATTCTTCCCGAAATGATTCAGATATATCAATAATGTGTGCAATATGATCATGGCAATCAACCAAATATTTTTGTGTCTTCTTTGAAAACAATGGGGAATCTGTTTTTTTCAATGCCAATATAATATCCCGTATATACCAAAAATACCGCTTCAAAAGAAGCACCTGCTTTTTAAGCGATTGAATATTTTTCAATGTCGATGAATTTGGATTTTCATCCACCTCTTGGTTTAAAAGAGTTACTTGTGCATCTATTTTTCGAAGAACAACAAAATATGTATCAATCACATAATCCAACAAGGCATACAATAAATAATCCACATTTTTTTTTGTAATTTTACCAAGCTTATCTTGCATTCGCTGTTTTACAACGTGAAAGGTATCGGTCGTATGTTCCTGAAATGACAACATCAAATTCTCTCGCATATAAAACGCAATGTGCTCAAATGAAATCTCTGAATCATTAAATGAAATGGCTTTAACCATCATAAAAAAAGCATCATCATGTTCATCACATTTTGGCAATTGGGCCGTATTGCAAATATCTTCAAGAATTAATGGGTGCAATTGAAATTTTTTTCCCATATTCAACATTACATCAGCATCATCAATGCCCATCACATCAACCCAATTTTTTTGCTGCGCTACGAATTGAATATCTGACACCTGATTTATTAACTTAGTTTCCAAGCCATCCCTGTGATAAACCATATGCGATATAGACACTGGTCCTTTCGCCCCACCTGTTCTTATCGTCCCTGGGGGTAATCCAGCTTTTTTAACCAATTGCTTTAAATCATGGTTCATAAAGTATCCCTGGTTTTAATATGCACATCCCGTTGGGGGTAAGGAATTTCAATGTGATTGGCTTTAAATTTATCCCAAATGGCCATCATTACTTCTGACTGAGGCTGATAACGTCCCTCGGTCACATCTTCCACAAAAAAATAGAGCAAAAAATTCACGGAACTATCCCCAAATTCGGTTAAATAGCACTCTGGCTTTGGGTCGTTAATGGTCCGCGGATGCTCGGTTGCAGCCTCTAAAATAAGTGCCTGGGCTTTTTTAATGTCGGCATTGTAAGATACCCCAACTGGGATTTCAATGCGGCCTTTAGAGTTTGAAAATGTCCAATTGGTCACCCTATGGGTCATAAAATCTTCATTTGGGACCATAATTTCTTTGCCATCAAACGTTTCAATCAACGTGTAGCGTGCATTAATTTGTCGAATGAATCCATAAATGCCACCATCCATTTCAATTAAGTCATCGGTTTCAATGGATTTTTCCAACAGCAAAATAATGCCGCTAATAAAATTAGACGTTGTTTTCTGAAGCCCAAATCCAATACCAACACCCAAGGCACCACCAAGCACAGTAAATGCAGTCAAATCAATCCCCAAAAAGCTCAGCGCCACCATAAAAGCAAAAAAGTAGATCAGCACTTCAACTGACTTTGACAACAACGCCTTGGTGTTTGACTTTAATGGCGCATTGCGTTTGATGTACTGGGTTGACCAATCCACCGTATTCGATGCACCCCAACTCAATACAACCAACAAAACCACCCCTTTAACGAACGCCAGTGGTGTTAATCGGATGCTTCCCAATTGAATGCCAACCGCATTAACCAATTCAATAAGCTGCCCCAACTGCCCAACATGGTTGGATACCAACGCAATTGCGCCAATCACCCAAACCATCACCAATAATAACACGCGCTGTGTGATGTTTCTTAGCATCATACACCCAATCATCAACAAGCCCATTTGAGCGCCAAGCAACAAAATATGCGTGGCATGAATAAATGCCCCAGCAATTAAAAATGCAATTAGAAACCAAAACAAAAAGCATAGCGCATCCATGAACGGGACCAAAGCGTTTCTTGCCCATCCTGGGATCACATTTTGTACCCGTTTAAGCGTATTGCTCCTTAGCATTAAACGCGATGTCCCCATGCCCAATAACAGCGCCAATATAACCAACACAACCTGCCCCACCATGGTTATGGACTCTGACGACAACCATTTACTCCATACAATTAGTGACATCTCCGCACATTATGCAATAAAACATGTTAAAAAGTAACATTTTATTCCAATCACTGCTTGATTTTTTCTGTATTCAACTTAATAATTAATATACGTGCATGAGTTTTTTTTGTAAGTGTAATAAAGTTACTCCATCAACACATAATAGTCGAACAATCATGGTTTGTGGCGGTGCATTACCACCTAATATAGAAGATTCATCACTAAGCCATCTATCAAAAGTTATAGAATGTCTTCGTAAAGTAACTGCCAAAATACCGAGAGACATATACAATAGCCTTAACCCTGGAAAAAAAATCAAATAAAACGATGCCACAGTGCATTGGATGGCAAACTTATTGCTATCCCAAGGTTTGGAACAATGCTTGTTGTGACCCAGTAAATGCTTTTGCCGCCTCAACAAACCCATAAAACAGTGGGTGTGGCTTTAATGGGCGTGACTTAAATTCGGGGTGATACTGACAAGCTAGAAAAAACGGATGATCAGCCAACTCCACCACTTCCACTAAATTATTGTCTGGGCAAACCCCCGAAAACACCAGCCCACGCTCAGAGAACTGATCCCTGTAAGCATTATTAAATTCATACCGATGACGATGCCGCTCTTGAATTAACGATGACTGATACAAGCCATGCAGCTTTGTGTTCGGTTCAACATTGCATGGGTACTGGCCCAATCGCATGGTGCCGCCCTTGTTTACAACCCCTTCTTGGGTATCCATTAAGTGAATCACAGGGTGTTTGGTCGCTGGATCAAATTCAATGCTCATGGCGTCGGTTAACCCACACACGTGCTGTGCAAAATCAATCACTGCCACCTGCATGCCTAAACACAACCCCAAATACGGAATATTGTTTTCACGAGCAAATCGTGCCGCCTGCACCTTGCCTTTAATGCCTCGCTCACCAAACCCGCCAGGAATCAACACCCCATCCACATCGTTTAGCTGCGATGCAACCGTATCAGAACGCAAGTCTTCGGAATTGACCCATTTAATATCAACATTGCAATTGGCGTTTGCGGCCGCATGCTTCAAGGATTCCACCACACTCAAATAACAATCCGATAAATTGGTGTACTTGCCGACTATGGCAATGTTAATCGACAAATTGGTTGGGTCATGCATGTTTTGAACAAAACGTTTCCAATCATCCAAGTCGCTTTTTGATTCTGGCAATCCCAGTTTACGACACACGACCCGATCCATGCCTTGTTGTTCTAAAATCAAGGGCACATCGTATATGCTTTTTGCGTTGTGCGCAGCAATAACAGAATCCGCCTTAACATCACAAAACATGGCCACTTTACGCTTGATTTCTTTGTCAATGGGCATGTGCGATCGGCACAAAATAATATCGGGCTGAATGCCAATGGCACGCAGCTCTTTGGTAGAATGCTGGGTGGGTTTTGTTTTAAACTCCCCTGAACTTTCCAGGTACGGCACCAGTGTTAAATGGACATGCACGCAGTCATTTTCGTTGTCATACTGAAACTGCCGAATGGCTTCAATAAAGGGCAAACTTTCAATATCACCCACGGTTCCCCCAATTTCTGTAATCACAATATCCGCAGGGTCGGCATCTAGTGTTTGAGTAATTCGAGCTTTGATTTCATTGGTAATATGGGGCACGATCTGAACCGTTGCTCCCAAATAATCGCCACGACGCTCCTTACTTAAAACATCCCAATAAATCATTCCGGATGTAATGTTATTGGAACGACTAAGGCTTTTATCGATAAACCGCTCATAGTGACCCAAATCCAAATCCGTTTCGCAACCGTCATCAGTTACGAATACTTCTCCATGCTGGTACGGGCTCATGGTCCCAGGGTCCAAGTTTAAATAGGGGTCAAACTTTTGAATGGTGACATTATACCCTTGGTTTTTTAGCAACACACCCAATGATGCAGCCGCAATGCCTTTTCCTAAAGATGACACCACCCCACCCGTAAAGAAAATATATTTTGTGTTTGGCACAGCTTATTATAAGAAACCTTTAAAAAGGTTTCAATTGGAAGACTAAAATTAGATTCGCGGCTAGACAATAAAACAGTAAAAAAATGATCTTAACATAACGTGCGCCCTCCCACGCCGCTATGATCTAAACAACCGTGTTAATCGATTCGTCGATTTTCCTAATTCAATCATTTTATTAAATGCCACCATGTCCCCAATCACATACAGGTGTGTTTTAGCGCGTGTTACTGCCGTATACAACACGTCCGTGCTCATAAAAAACCCCCATTGCTTAATAATAGGCAAAATAACAACCGGCGCTTCAGACCCCTGAAACTTATGAATGGATACCGCATAGGCCAGTTGAATATCCAACATGTCAGTTGAATCAAACGCCATCTCACGGCCATTAAATGCAATGGTAATGGCCTCACTGCCAATGGCGGTAATGCACCCAATATCCCCATTCATCACCCGCTTGGTGTAGTTATTCCGGCACTGAATCACTCGGTCCCCCACTGCCCACTGGTGGTGGCTAAATTGCGGTAACCGAATGGATTGGGCCATGCGCTGATTCACATTGGCAATCCCAAATTGGCCTTTATGAATGGGAATTAATAATTGAATATCATCCAATGTAACCCCGTGTTCGCCCATGGCCTTATTTAAAAATACATCCGTAATTTCAGCCTCTAACATGGCCTCTGATTCAATGTGTTTGATGGTAATATCGTCTCCCAATGGGCCGTCAATGGGGGCTCGATTCAGAATATGGCTGGCCAATGCCGTAATGCCTTGGTGGGTGATTTGACGGTGATTGGTGCTCAACTTAAAACTCGGAATGCTGGAATGGTGAATCATATCCCCAAACACCTGCCCTGGGCCGATGCTTGGCAACTGATTGGGGTCACCCACCAACACCAAACGAACCCCGATGGGCAACATGCGAAGCACATCTTGAAACAACATCATGTCCACCATGCTCATTTCATCGATAATGCACACGTCCACATCCAAGGCCTTGGGTGTTAATGCATGGTTTTTTTCATCCAACTCCATCATGGCATGAATGGTGGATGCACGGCGCCCCACCTGATCCCCCAAGCGCTTGGCGGCTTTCCCAGTAGGGGCCATGCACAAAATACGATTGGTTTTTTTGGATACAATATCCACAAAAGCTTTCAATAAAAATGTTTTTCCTGTGCCAGGGCCACCATGCAACATGCATACGGGCTCGGCACACAACCCATGCAGGGCTTGGGCTTGGTCCACCGATAACGCCGTTGGCAGCCGAGGCAATACCCAATCCACCGCAGCATCGGCCTGAATCGGCACACGAGTGGGGGCCGACATTAGGGCATCCATGCCATTCATAATGGCCAACTCCCCATGGCTGTATTGCGGCAATGTCACCCACTTCATGTTGCCCTCAGCCACAAGCACCAATGTTTGGCAAAAAATAAAATGTTGAAGCTGAGCCATTAATGCGTCGTGATCACATGGCACCCGCTGTTGCATGTGATCGTAAAAATCATCAAAGGGCATCCATACATGCGCGGTTTTAAAAAACACCGCAAATACATCTTCAACGGCGGCCATCAATCGGGCATCAGAGCCTTTGTGGCGGGCACCTGCAATCCGATCTGCTACCAAAAAGTCAACCCCGCGGACCTCTTGAATCAATTGATACGGGGTGTTCTGGCATACATCAAAGGCATTGGAATAATGCACATTCCAAATTCGCTTGGCAATCGTTATGTCAATCCCAACTGAAAGCATTTGGTGCAAAAACGACAATTGATCACGGTGCAACTGCCACGATGATAAAATGGCGCTCAACTTTTTTTTTCCAATGCCCGTCACGCTCAGTAGCCGGGTTGGGTCATCATCCAATACCGAAACTAAATCGTTGCCAAAAGCATTCACCAAGGTTTTGGCGAAATGAGGGCCAATGCCCGAAATCACACCCGTCGATAAAAACAACAGCAATTCATCGTTGGTTTGGGGCACCAAATGAACAACTGAATTTACTTTAAATTGACGTTTATGCACCGGGTGAGTCACCCACTCGCCAGTAACCTGTAAGTAATCCCCAACCGCGCAATCCGATAAGGGGCCTGTAATTAGCTGCTCCCCTTGCGCTTGTTTTAAAAGCAGGACCGCATAATTGCTAACCGAATTCTTAAAAATAATGGTGGTCACACACCCCAAGCATTCGGTGGCGTTGCTAGTGTTTGAAATGCCGAATTCCCGTCATCACCATGGCCATGTCATGGGCATTGCTGGCATCAATGCTGTCTTGATCCCGTTTTGACCCACCCGGCTGTATAATGGCGCGCACACCATGGGGTGCCAATGCCTCAACAGAATCGCCAAAGGGAAAAAAGGCATCCGATGCACAAACCGCTCCCTGGGTATTGCTCCCAGCTTTTTTTATGGCGATTTCCACAGCTTCAATTCGGCTCATTTGGCCGGCACCAATCCCAATACTCTGACCATTTTTTACCAACACAATGGCGTTGGATTTTACGTGCTTGCAAATGGCGAATGCAAATTTCAAATCTTGAATTTCGTTTGCATCCGGTCGTCGTTTTGTTACAACTTCAAGGCTGTCATCATTCATTATTAAGTTATCAGGGGATTGCAACAACATGCCGCCTTGCACATACTTCACAATACTTTGAGGCTCTTCATCGTAAAAATTAGGCAATTCAACCAATCGAATGGCGGCTTTCTTCGATAACAATTCAAAGGCATCATCGGTAAACGAAGGTGCAATGATAGCCTCAACAAACAAATCCGCCATCAAAGTCGCCGTTTCCACATCCACGGGTTGATTGCAACCGATAATCGACCCAAACGCCGACACCGTATCGGCCTCGTACGCCTTCTTGTATGCCAGCCGCAGTGAGTCTGCAATGGCTACCCCACAGGGATTGGTGTGTTTAATTATGGCCACTGCCGGTTCTTTGAACTCTCGAACAATGTGCCACGCCGCTTCCAAGTCAACAATATTGTTATACGACAATTCTTTTCCGTGGCGTTGAACCATGTGGTTCAAACCCGTTGGTGAATGAGAATAAGTATAAAATGCAGCACTTTGGTGTGGGTTTTCACCGTACCTTAAATCCGTTACTTTTTTTAGCACTGGTGCAATGGTTTCAGGAAATACTGACGGTTGATTACCGCTTTGATTTTCAGCCAAATAGTTGGATATAACCGTATCGTAATTGGCCGTGTGCTGAAACGCTTCAAGCGCCAATGCCTGGCGCATGCCATTTGACACTTGACCTTTATTTTCAACTAAATTCGCCAAAACATCCCCATAACGTGTTGGAGACACAACCACAGCTACCGATTCAAAGTTTTTGGCCGCAGACCGAAGCATGGATGGCCCACCAATATCGATATTTTCGATAGCCTCTGCCAAGGATACCCCCTGCTTTTGAATGGTGGATTCAAAGGGATACAAGTTCACCACCACCATATCAATCATTGAAATGCCGTGGGCTTCAGCCGCCGCCATATGATTGGGATCATTGCGCCGAGCCAACAACCCACCATGAATGTTTGGGTGCAGGGTTTTTACACGACCATCCATCATTTCTGGAAACCCGGTGACATCATCAATTGCGATCACGTTAATACCTGCATCACGAAGCACATTGGCCGTCCCACCAGTAGAAATGATTGAATAACCTTGAGCAACCAATCCTTTGGCAAAGTCTTGAATGCCAGTCTTATCTGATACACTTATTAACGCCCGCATATGGTGGCCTCCTGCAATATTTATATCCTCAAATTGAATCATCCAACTCTATTAAGAATGCTTGACATGGTACCATTTTAGGGCCAAATTAACAAACCAATGGTCATGGTTGATATTGCAATAAACCTAGTTCAATAAAAATTTATATCCAAATCGAACCAAAGGCAAAATATAGGCCTTGCTTTTTGGGGAAGTACTATTAACCCGATCAACGTCATAATCAGTAATGTCTTTGGGGTCGTTATCGTGTATATATGCAAGAGACCCTTCAAAAAAAATAGCGTGGTGTGATCCCCAACCAACAGATGCACCAATCCCACCGTAAGCATACGTGAAACGCTTTGAGGTTCCCACGCCAACACCTGTATAGCTATCCCAGTAAAGCCCATCATAAGTAACATAACCAACCATCAGGGCCCCACTATTCAATATTGGATTATAATCAAGTTGATAAAAGTAATTATTACTAAACTGATAATTATACCCAATTGTAAGTAAGTCAAAACCAATACTTGTTTTTATACTTTTTTTACCCAGTTTGGCGTCGTTTGACGACTCTGAAAAAACCGATATTGACTGATTGAATAACAACAATAAAATGATAACAATTAACTTCATGGCAATGGTTTATTTTAGTCGAACCCAAATGAATGGATAAGAATGCAATTCGTTTAGAATTTAACCCCAATTCGCCCAAAGAAAGCGGTATCGATGTCTTCCGTATCTGTTAAATCAAGCTCCGCTCCTGCATCCACTTGTAAAAATTCCCAATAAAATCTGGCATACACTTCTGTTAAAGAATCCATAGTAAAATCTTTAATATTTGTTACGGAAGAAAAATACCGAGCATGAAGGGAATAAATACTACTCAAATTATGCCAATCATAATATAAGCCAAAAATAACATCATGGTTAACTTCTAAAGCAGATGGAATACTCCTTGTGGATTTACCTCCGACAAATGCACCAACCTGACTCACCGATTTTCCGGATAAAAGAGGCATTAGTGCATAATCTAAAAAGTACTGATTAATGCTTAAAAATGAATTATCAGAAAACAAATACTCTTTATTTCTGTAATTGAGTGTAAAATTGTGTGGCATTTTGAATGAAAATTCAACCCCAGACTGGTCTATTTTTTCGATACCTGATTTATTGTTTGTACCAAATCTATAGTTCAACCGATACGTCCCAACACGATCAAAATAAGTCACCAACATTTTTCGTTCGTTCATTGTATACGGCCGTCGCTTGTAGGCACCTTTATTTTGACTGGATTTTTGGGTTGCTATTTTAACCGCACCAGCTGCAGCACCAACCCCTAAAACCTTCGACAACGTGTTGTTTTTTGGCTTTGTTCGCTTTAGCTCTTTTTTCTCTGATAAAGACTGCGTAAATCCCACAGAAGACACGGTGACTAAAAATATTAATATAATTGCAATAAATCTCATTTCCACAAACTAATTATTTTTTCAAATAAAGTCAAGTCATACCATCAAAAAAATACAAGGCTAATCAGGCTCTAATCCAAATGAGTGAGGGCGATCTGGATTGCCAAAAAATAAATTTGGTGTTCCTGAAAAAGAATTCTATCACTTAACGACTCCACCGTGTCGTCATCTTGAACAGCCACCGCCGCTTGCATAATAATGGGCCCGGCATCCATTTCTTTAACAACATAATGGGCCGTGCACCCCGACACTTTTACCCCATAGTCCAGTGCTTGTTGTTGGGCATTCAATCCCTTAAAGCTGGGCAACAACGATGGATGAATATTCACCATCCGGCCAGCAAAGGCAGTTAACATTGGGTCGCCCACCAATTTCATGTAACCCGCCAACACCACCAAATCAACCTTATGGGCAACTAAACAGGCCACAAGTGCCGATTCATAGTCATCGTTAGTTTCAAATTCGCTTGGTTCAAACACTTGCACGGGAATGCCTTGGTCTCGCGCATAGGCCAACCCTGTGGCCGATGCTTTATTGCTAATCACAACCGCTATGGTGGCATTCAGTTCGTTGGATTGAATTCGCTGGTGAATCGACGTCATGTTAGACCCTCGACCCGAAATTAACACCCCCAAATTAGGCATTTACAATGGTTCCAATGGGCGTCGCTTGAAGGTTGGCTGGCAGTGCGTCACTGGTAATGATAACC
>JADHOE010000004.1 GCA_016779165.1 Candidatus Margulisiibacteriota bacterium
GTAGAATTGGGCGGTATTTTAAACGCCTTGGGGTGCAAGGTGCACATCATCATACGAAAAGAACATGTGTTGACTGGATTTGATTCCGATTTTCAAACAGAGTTGCACCAGCGTTACCTAGCATCTGGCATGGTTATCCATTCAGAAACTAGCATATCGAGCATTCAATCATCCGGGCAACAACTGCAAGTCGAATGTAATAATGGCCTGGTTATTGACGCTGACCGCGTGATCCAAGCCCTTGGCCGATCGCCAAACACTGCAGAGCTTAATTGCCAGGCCATTGGGATTGAGTGCGCGAGCAATGGGCGCATTGTGGTTAATGAAGATTATCAGACCTCTGTGCCAAGCATTTATGCCATTGGCGATTGCAGCAATGCGGTGCAATTGACACCCGTGGCCATTGCCGAGGGGCGAGAATGGGTAAGCAAGGTTCTTTTAAAGCAATCGTTTGATGTGGATTATACCGTTGTACCCACTGCTATTTTTTCTCACCCAGAGGCGGCAACCGTTGGGGTAACAGAGGCCGATGCCAGGCATGAATATAATAATGTATCAACAAAAATACTCAGGTTTAACCCACTAACCTCCGCATTAAATCAGGCAAAAAAAGATGCGGTATGGATCAAGTTGATATTTCAGGGCTCAAAGGAGCGACTTATTGGGGTTCACATGGTGTGTGACAATGCCTCTGAAATCATTCAATGCTTGGCCATTGCCATTCAAAACGGGGTGTGCAAGCAGGATCTAGACACCACCATGGCACTTCATCCCAGCATTTCTGAAGAATTGGTGACCATTTATTGAACGGTATATGTTTAAGTTTTTTGTTTTATGGGTAAGTAATGTTATAAAACATTTGGAGGTACTTATGATAAAAAAACTGGTATTTGGAATGCTATTGGTGATGTGCGTGATGGGGTGCGCAAAGAAGGAATCCTCTGCAGCCTTAACATTGACCCCACCAGAATGGGCAATTGGGACATGGGGTAATACAAATATGGGTACTACCTGGACCATTTCAGCATCAGAAATTAAGTATGTTTTTGAGGGCGGTGAAATTAATTATGGCGGGCTTGCAACGAGTCAAGCTGTAACGGAGACAACCTATACCATTACAGCGCCTGGTGACGGCGGTGATGCAAACATTGTTTTCACCAAGGTAGATGCCACAACAATAAAAATAAATATGTCTGGTAGTGGTGATTTCACATACACCAAATAATAAAATATAATCGGTTGCAGATGAGCGAGGATGATCGCTGACTGCCACCATTTAAATGCATTCTTGGCCATGGTACATTAAATCATGGCCAAGAATGCGCTGCACCATTTTGATGCAACCACCCATTGGGTAAATCACAATTTTAGTAACGATACTCGGGTGAATTTGCCCAAGCTTCTCTGCCATATTAACCAAAAAAGGAATGTGTTTTTAAACCCAAATACCCAACGGTTCATGGGGCATTTGCAGCAACTGTCACATGGCCCTGGCGGGGAAATTTTCGTTAAGAATGGTTGCATTCATTTGCAAGCAAACATGGAAGGCATTAAGGAAGCAAGTATAGAGGATCATTTAAAGGGCTTGTCCCCATGGCGAAAAGGCCCCTTTCAAGTGGGCAATGTGCTCATCGACTCAGAATGGAGATCCAATATGAAATGGGATCGATTTGACCCCTATTTTTCATCGCTTAAACATAAGAAGGTGCTGGATATTGGTTGTGGCAATGGCTATTACATGTTTCGAATGCTTGAGCACCACCCCAATTTGGTCGTAGGCATTGACCCCAGTCACTTAACGTACTTTCAATTCCATGCCATGCGCCACATGAGCAGGACCGATACTCTGCATTATTTGCCTGTTGGTTGGAATGCCTGTGAGGCGTTTTCTAATTTTTTCGATGTGGTCTGTTGCATGGGCATTTTGTACCACCATCGATCGCCCATGGATATTTTATCCGCCATACGACAGGCCGCCACTAAAAAGGTAACATTGTTATTGGACACATTAATTATCGATGGTAATGAGGATGTTGCATTGTTTCCCAAAGACCGGTACGCGAATATGCCCAATGTGTACTTTATACCAACTGTTCCATGTTTGTCGCACATGCTGGCCCGGTCAGGGTTTAAAAATATCGATGTTTTATCGGTGGATCAAACCTCTGTGGATGAACAGCGAGCCACGCCGTGGTCCTTTGAGTTTTCGCTACAAGATGGACTAAACCCAAAGAATACTAACGAAACCATTGAAGGGTACCCAGCACCTCGACGAGTGGCGCTGGTTGCGACGTTGTAATATTACTTTTTTATTTGTTTATATTAAACAACTCCCTTTAATTTAACATAATATATATTATGCGACATTGTAAGGAAGTGGCTTTTCTTGGTTGTATAAACCACCTGAACAACGTTTAATTAACTGGGCAAAGCATGCACGTGTCCTTGTCGCTAGACGACACCTGCTCTTTTTGTGTATCCGTTAATATGGCATCAATGGCACCATGGTACTCTTTTTTTATTTCATCAATTTTTAGTTGGTATTTGGTGTTAATGCTATCCATCTGCGTTTGCTGTGCTTTTGTTAATGTTAATGCTGAGTATCGGTTTTTTTTGTGATCATGGTTTAACTGGTGCTTTGTGTGCTTTTTTTCATGTTGAGACTTCACCTTGTCTCCGACGCCGCAGCCACCACAATGTGCCATACCAAGTGTTGATAGTCCAATAATCATACTGCTAATAATGATTGTTTTTTTCATTTTTTCCTCCTAAATAGGATCATACAATGAAATAGAGTTAAATTTAAATATAATCATCCAGCTCAAACGGCTAATTCGTTAGATGGGCTTTAATAAGGTTGATTTGCTTACTAAACATGCGTGGCGAGACACGATCAAAGATTTCTGACAATGATGTTTTAAGGGTTATGCATGGATGGTCCTTTAAATACCGGATCAATTGCTTGCATTTGACTTCCAGCTCTAGATGCAGTGTATCAGCATGGGGTGTATTGTTTAGATGTTGAATTTGAGAAATTAGGCCTTTAATATCGTTTAGTTGTTTGTTTGGGTCGTCAATACCAGCCACTTTGGTATCCCTAAATTCCCTTGATATGTCTTTAAATGTTTGATTGAAGTCTGATTCTGTCATACTTCGATCAAGTGCCTGTGGTGGGATGTATGTGCTTTGGGATGGTATCAACATTTTTTTACTCCTGGATTGGTCATTGATTGCTCTGTATGGCAAAACTGCCATACAGTCGCACTCTCAGTCTCCTATATTAAATATAGGTTTTTTCACTCATTTTCTTGCATGGATATAATCTGGTATATTGACCATATGCATGAATCACCGCAATGGATGTCTGATTGGTATGAACAATCATTGAACCAATTTAAATCGACTGATAATCGTGGATTAGATTCAGTTGAAGCTGCATCTCATGATTTTATCGACTATGATTCCTTGCCATCGCCATTATCTCCCCCCAATGTTGCAATTGTAAAATTAAATGGTGGTTTGGGCACAAGCATGGGCTGCAATGGGCCAAAGTCGTTGATTCCATGTGTTAGCAACCGCACATTTTTGGATATTATTATTCAGCAACATGAGGCATCCCCTATTTCGTCCTCATTGATTTTGTTGAACAGTTTTAATACATCTGCTGACACCAATACATTTTTTAGCCAGTCATACCCAACCGTTAAATGGACTGAAATCATGCAGTATCCATTTAAAAAAATCAACGCTCGTACCCAGCAGCCATATGAATCAAATGATGTGGCCCATTTTAATCCGCCCGGCCATGGCAGCGTGTATTTTGATTTGTACCACTCGGGGTGTTTATCAACATTAAAAGAATTGGGCATATCGTATGTGTTTATTTCAAATGCTGACAATCTTGCCGCTACCTGTGATCCTAAGATTGCACAATACATGGCCACATCTGGCTGCCCTTTTTTAATGGAATTAACGCAGAAAAAGCCATCGGATATTAAAGGCGGAACAGTTGTTCGAAGCAATAATCACTACCGGTTATGGGAAATTGCGCAAGTGGGTGACGATCAATTGTCCGATTTTCATGCGCAGCCTTATTTTAATACAAACAATATTTGGGTTAATATTGATGCATTAATTCAGGCCATCGAAAGTCATCAGTTACAATTGGATTTAATTTTTAATAAAAAAACATCTGGGGTGGAGTCGTTCATACAGCTTGAATATGCCATGGGATCAGCCATTCAATCGTTTCATAATGGCAAGGCCATGGTTGTGCCTAGACAGCGATTTTTGCCTGTAAAAACAACAAGTGACTTGCTGTTGTTAAAAAGCAACGTTGTGGCCATTGATTCAAACGGAGCATTGGCCTGGGATACCGATTCGTCCATCAGTATTCAACTCAACCCACCTTTTCACACAATCGATGGCTTTAATCACTATTTAAAGGCAATTCCCTTGTTAAAAGATGCCACTCGTTTTGAATTGACTGGCCCTGTTTACTTTAACCATACGGTTTCTTGCATTGGCAATGTGGCCATTAAAGCCAATCACTCCTCCCCGATATGCATTCACCCTGATATCCATAAAATTGAAGGAAAACCACCAACCAACGCGCTGATTTCCACCTCAGTTCAGGGCTAACTTTTTTTGCTTTTGTATCGATACAAATAGTATGAGCTCGTCTAACGATATATCCAACGACATGCAAACCATCATGAGCTTGCTTCAAGAAGATTCCCCTGACATATTAGATTTATGCGATTTGGTGTACCACTACAATAAAAGCCTTGGTCTAACGTATACCACGATTCGAGATCTAATTGCTGATCTTCCGCCTGTAAATCGATACATTGCCTTGGGAAACTTTCTAAAAGTGATTCAAGAATTAACCTCTCCTCAACTGTTTATTCACATTGATGACTGACTGTTTCGGTTTCGGTCAATAGTGATTCATTTGCCAATCCAAAAAAGTCCGTCCATAATTTTTATATGGCCCATTTTTACATCTTTACAAACTCTCCTGGAGAAGTGTTTTCGTGGGTGTCTCCGATTTGTGATGCCTTAGGGAAGGCGTACCCCAACGCAAACATTCATGTGTTTTTAACGCCATGCCAATACGCAACTGGGGAGGAAGCACGTGTTTGCCAATCGTTCACCAAAGTATCGAAGGTCCATGCTCCAATGGAAACACTTCGTCATGCCTGGTTAGGTACCACACATGAACCTGGGGTTGTGTTTTTTTTAGGCGGAGACCCCATTCATGCCAAGCGGTTTTCAAAAAAAACAAACTCTCGCTTGCTTGGCTATTCTGAGAATTCCATATCACCAAGCGGTTTTGATGCACTAACCATTCGATCTTTGGGGGCTGATCTTATGGCAGAGGGAATTGTGCTAACACCAAATCATTTACGAAAGGGGGTGGTGCTTTTGCCGGGATCTCGCCCCGAACACTTGGATGTGGCATTGCCACTGATGATCCAATTATCCCAAACTATTTCAGATATAACCATTATGCTATCGCCATTTACGTCGCCCAAAAAGGCACGCGATATCCAAAAAGAATACCCGACCCACTCGGTTGTAGTGATGCGTTCTATAAACGATTTATCCAGGTTTAAAATTGCCTTAACCATTCCTGGAACCAACACCATGCAATTGGCCTATTTTTCCATCCCATTTATGATGATATTGCCCACGCATCAATCAAAAATCTTACGTTTAAATGGCCTCATGGGGTTATTGTTAATGGTCCCAATATTAGGTCCTGGTTTAAAATACCTTGCATGCCGTGTATTGGGTCAAAAAAAACGACTGTATGCACTGCCAAATCAATTGCTAAATAAGGCTGTTTGCCCCGAAGTTGTTGGTCGTTTTTCCATTGATTTAACCAGAAAAAAATTTGAAGAATTTGTGAATAATTCACAGCTTCATCACGAAATATCTGATAAATTTAAGGCATTAGCACCAACAAAAAGTGTGATGGGTGATTGGCTAAATTGGCTAAAAACGAATGTTAATCTTAGTTAAACTTTATGGTGTCAATTTCAAATTCAATGGTTTCGCTTTTGTATTTAGAACTGAGCACCACCAATTGCATTTGAATCAGCCCGCCAGACCCATACAGTTGGTTGGGATTCCAAATGTTGTCACCAATTTCTGGATTAAAATCAACAAAATCAATCAGTGGAATGCTAACCACTTTCCAGCCTTTCCAGATTAAATTCAAGTCATAAATGAGCAAGTCATCTTTCGATGGCATTTGTTTGTCAGAATCAATGTCCACAACATTGTTGTTATTATCATCATCGTAAAGCTCAATTCGAATTGCACCTGCATTGAGTTTTGGAGAATAAATCACCAGTTTTAATGTCGTAAAGTGTTGGGCGTCTTCGTTTAAATAGGTGCCAATGCCACCTGCATACCAGTTGTACGATGACCCATTAATAATCATAGATGTTTCACCAAGGTAAGGCTTTTCCTCGGTCACTTTTTTTGTATTAATCATAACTTTGCCGAACGACCACCACTCCCTAAAGGTAACCAAATCATTGTCTTCAAAATCATCCACCATCAGAACGGATGGTTTTTTGGTTGTTGTTTGATTTAAATTTGTTGTAGGAAGCTCTTCAATTTCAACAGTGAACGATTGCCCAAATAAAGGAAGGGCAACCAACAATATCAAAAAAAAATGTGCCATACAAATAGCCTAACGGATCGACGATTTTTTGAAAAGTTATAAATCGTGGTTTTTCTTGAGGGTGACAACAAGCTCTCCAGCCATCGGGTTCGCGTAAATATTGGGCACCCAAATAATCTGAGATTCTGTAAAAATTACTGGGTGAATGCATTGTTCAATTGGGGATAAGCAATGCGCGCGGTATGTCTTTTTTTTTGATGGGTGTGGGCATGCCTTAACGCTGCTTACAAATAGCGCTGATACCATGCGTCTTGTAACGCAACACCGAAGGGGCGTGCTTTTAAAGGGCACGTTAAACTCTGTGGCAGAAAACAGTCCAAATGCAGTTGGTTGTGTTGCATTGCACCTAATGGGTTGAATTGGTGAACTCAATTGATTGCCAAAATCATGAGGTGCAATTATCACCCATTTGTAATCAAACATCACCTTGTAGTCGTTAAATATCACCGAGGTGGTGTGATTCGCTTCAAGACCATGCTTTATTTTTTGTTCTTGGTTTGCATTGACTGCCTGCATAAACTCATGCTCCAAAACCATTTTCAATAACAGATGAGCATTGGTTTTTTCTAAGAGTTGTGCCTTCTTTAGCCAGTGGGCATCAAAAGCAAATTGAATGGGTAAGCGTTTGGATTCATTTACCAAGGTAGCCTCTGTTTGCTTTAGGTAGTTCAGTGTTCGGACGATATCCCCATGATGTCCGCCCAAACTTTCTGAGCAATGCGATAAAGCTTTTCTCAATCGATTGCGCTGATATGCAGTTGTTGCATTGCTAGAATCGGTTAAATGGCGATGATTATTCTCTAAAAGGTAATCTTGGATGTTTTTTTTAGATATCCCTAGCAATGGGTGCACAATGGCAATCGAATCCACCCATGTTTTTTTTGGAATCCCTCTAAAGTTGGTGGTTGCGCCCTTATAAAACTGCATCCACATGGTTTCAACATCATCATCCAAATGATGACCGGTTAATGCGGCGGGCAATCCATGCGTTTTGCAAATGCTTATGGTTTCTTTTATCCGTAACTCCCTAAAGTGGGCTTGATTTTTTTTATTCAATTCCAAATGAACGATGTGGGTGGTAAAGCCATAGGTATTGCCCAATGCATGTACCAACTCGATCTCATCAGGCGTCTCTGTTGGGCGAAGGTGATGATTAAAGTACACAATGTGATGTTTTGTATTGCTCGCCAATGCGACCATGTGAACCAAAAATACTGAGTCTGGCCCACCAGAACAGCACATAAGAATGGGGTGATAATTAACGCATGAAAGCTCATGTTTAATGTTGTCAATTAGTGGCTTTATCATTAATCTTCTGTAAAAATAACCACCACATTTGGAGTGCATCTTATTTTGTCTAAGTTATTGTAAAATGAATCCAATGACAAAAAGTAAATCCCAAGGCCAATGTCTCGTTGCAATGCCTCTTTCTTAATTTCTGGCGTTAAATGCTCGGCTGCTACACCAATAAATGCCAGTGGTTCTTTAGAGGGGGTGGTCTGATCTAAAAAATGAAGGTCATCAATGTGGCGAATAAGGTACGCCAATTGAAGGGGGGCATTAAATTGGGTTAGTTGGCTAAAAATACGCTTGTCAAATGTTGAAAATACATACGAAATGATGGAACGCTGGTTGGCGTTTAGTAACGCGTCAACTAAAAAAGAAACACCATTGGGTGACCCACTCTTAATTTCAATATTCAACGTGAATGGCTTTGATTGTTTGCTTATCCAAGAGCAAAAATCAGGTAAAAACAAGTGGTCTTTACGTGTTTTAAACTGCCGCCAGGGCTGTTTATTTTTTGTTGGAAACGGGTCGTGGTGAATCACCCATGAATCGGACTTTTTGTGTGAATATTGCCTTAGATCACATTCAAATCCGTCCAAACAAAAGCCCAACCGTTGAACTGTATGATTAAATGCATCAATTGAATTTTCTTTAAATTCATTGTGCCAGCTGCCACGGTGGGCCAGCCAAAGTGGGTTAATCATCCTCAACAAAGTATTGCACGGCATCACCAACATGAATCCCATGGGTTTTAGATACGCCAGCATTGATTTCCAAAACTTTTGATGCGTCGCGAGTTGTTTTATAAATTGGGCAATCATTTTTGCCACAGGGCTGTGCATTTTTGACAATGTACACAATGATATCTTCGTCATTAATAAATAAGATATCGAGGGGAATTTTTGTGTTTTTCATCCAAAATTTTGGCTGGCCTAGTTCAGGAAAAATAAACAGCATTCCGCTGTCTTTCGGCAATGAGTCTTCTCCCATTAAGCCTTTTGCTCGAGTAATGGGTGTATCCGCAATACGCGCATCAAAGCAGGTTGATTTAATGCACGTTTTAACATGATTGAAATTTCCAACCAGTGGTGAAGAAATCAAAAACAACGGTATTAGAAAAAACAATATGCGCATGGTACAGTAAATTCATGATATCACACTGGATTTCTGCCACAAGACCAAAAACGTTACCGGTTAGTTTGTGCCCTGTCATTTTCTCCTTTTTTTTGGCCCATCAGCAAGGCATGTTTAATGCCTTAACGGGTGCGGTTATTATTTTTTGTGTGCTTTGCATTCAAGTAGGCACAAACTTTGCAAACGATTATTATGATTTCCTAAAAGGGGCAGATGCTGCGGACCGGGTTGGCCCAAAACGAATGACGCAAGCTGGGCTTATTCACCCAACACACATGAAACGTGCGGCAATGGGCGCATTTTCTCTGGCCATTTGTTTTGGTGGGTACTTGGTTGCAATTGGTGGCTTACCCATTGTTTTTATTGGGCTGGCGTCTGTATTTTTTGGGCTAATTTATACGGCGGGGCCATTTGCCTTGGCCTACATTGGTGGCGCCGAATTTGTATCTATGGTGTTTTTTGGGCCGGTATCTGTTATCGGTGCCACTTACCTTCATACGGGTGTCATTGATTGGCAATTATGGTTAATTGGTTTGGCTTTTGGTCTGATTACGGCTGCGCTACTGGTGGTTAATAACACTCGCGATATCGAATCGGATCGACAAGTAAACAAAAAGACATTTGCGGTACGTTTTGGTCGGTTATTTTCAACCATTGAATACATCCTATTTTTGTACAGCCCGATTGTTATTCTGGATTATCTAACAGAAGATTCAACCGATCAAATGGTATTAACGTTGGCATTGGTTATTGTTGCCATGCTTCTAACGCGACGGTTTGGTAAAGCCAATGGCGCTGGTTTTAATCGATTACTTGCCTTAACAAGCGGCTATCTAATGTTGTTTACAGCAGCAGCCATAGTGTTGATATAAAGGCAATGATGGTGCATGGCCGTAATACCCCACTGGCAATTGTTAATCATGCCCCAGTGCACGGCAATCACATAAAGCCTCCTTCAAAAACAAACCAGCCAGTTGTTATCGAATTTTCTAAAACCGCGAATTGTTTAATTAAGCTCTATTCTTGTTTGCTATATCGCCAATCATTTTTGGTGCTCGATAGTCTATGGCCCACGCATTTTTTAAATCAAATTAAGGCCTTATTGCCAGCCACCCCCAACCATACTCCTTGTGCGATTATTGCAACATCAGGATCCACAGGCACGCCCAAGTTGGTGTGTCACTCCATTGACGCTTTATTTTTAAGCGCCCAGCGTTCATTAGTGCATTCAAATATTCCCACAGGTGATGCGATCTTGTTGTCGCTGTCCCCGTCGTCCATGGGCGGATTATTAACCGTTGTGAAGGGATTGGTATCTGGAGCGGTCATTCATTTATCATCAGACCATTGGCTAAATGCATTATCGACTCAGTGCCAATGGCATTTTGCAATGGTTCCTCAACAGTTGTCTCGCTTTATTAACAGTGGCTTATCGTCACTCACCATAGCGTCAATTTTGATTGGTGGTGACGCAGCGCCAGTGCAATTGAAACAGCAGGCTGACCATTTGCCGGTGATGTACAGCTATGGTGCCACTGAAACCTGTGGGCAAATTATTTCAACTGACATTGCTGGCGGTACTTACTCAACACTTCAGGGGGTGTCATTGCAATTATTCAATGATCAATTGGGAATTAAAACAAACACGTTGGCCATGGGGTATTTAACGGCCAGTGGCGTTGAGGCATTACCCTTGAAAAAAGGTTTTTTTATTAGCCAGGATGTGGTTCAATTGCCCCCAGATTTCATGGTGATTGGTCGAAAAGATTTTCAGTTTCAATCTGGCGCTCAATTGGTATCCCCAGAGTTTATTGAACATGCTCTGGTGGCGTCTGGGTTGGTTGATGATGCGTGGGTTGTTCCCCACCCACACAAGAACCTTGGTCATGTACCAGTTGCTTATATTCCAACGTTAGACTCTGAACCTCAGTTGCATCGCTTTGCGGAACGTACATTGCCTCGTCACCTTCGCCCATCACTATATTTAAAATACCCCAACTTTATGGTTGAAACGTCGCCATTGCATCGACAAACTGTCATAAACTTTCACTTAAATTTAATGAAGCGTTAATCAAAGAATTGGAACTGAATACAACTTTCTTCTTTTTTTATTGTGGGTTAGAATAAATGTAACTTATACAAAAGAGGCATTTATTATGAGCACAATAGTAAAAGAGGACAACATGTTAACATACAGCGATATTCAATCCATTTTAGCAGAAAAAAGCGAGGCCTTATTGGGGCACACCTGCCAAACAATTTCAAAGGATCAACTTCATTTGCCCTCCCCTACGTTTGTTGATGACATATTTACATTAACCAACCGTAACAATCAGGTGCTTCGAAACTTGCAATCCATTTACAACCATGGCCGTTTGGCTGGCACTGGGTACGTGTCCATTCTCCCGGTTGACCAAGGCATTGAACATTCAGCTGGAGCATCATTTGCACCAAACTCAGACTATTTTGATCCTGAAAACATTGTGAAACTAGCAATTGAAGGCGGTTGCAATGCGGTTGCTTCAACATTGGGTGTCTTGGGATTGGTTTCAAGAAAGTATGCCCACCGAATTCCCTTCATTGTCAAAATTAATCACAACGAATTTTTAAGTTACCCAAATTCATTTGACCAAATAATGTTTGCTTCTATTGACCAAGCAGTTGATATGGGGGCTGCCGCCGTTGGTGCAACAATTTACTTCGGTTCAAATGAATCAAAGCGGCAAATCCAAGAAGTCAGCCAGGCATTTGAATATGCGCACCAAAAAGGACTAGCGACCATCCTATGGTGTTATTTGCGAAATTCAGCATTTAAAACAGCGGATGGCGATTTTCATACAGCCGCCGACTTAACGGGTCAGGCCAATCATTTGGGTGCAACCATTGAGGCTGATATAGTAAAGCAAAAATTACCTGAAACCAATGGGGGGTTTAATGCATTGTCCTTTGGAAAAACACATCAGGATGTCTACAATAAATTGTCATCGGACAACCCCATAGATTTAACGCGCTACCAGATTGCAAACTCCTATTTTGGACGGGTTGGCTTAATTAATTCCGGTGGGGCTTCGGGATCAAATGACCTTCAAGATGCTGTAGCAACTGCAGTTATTAACAAGCGTGCCGGTGGTATGGGATTAATTTCCGGTCGAAAAGCATTTCAAAAACCATTAACTGATGGAATCAAATTACTGAATGCAATTCAAGATGTTTATTTGTGCGACGAGGTGGCAATTGCGTAACAGTATCCCCTTTACAATTGGCGGTTGTTATGAGTGATTGTGGCAATGTTAAGAAGGTGTTTGTTCCAACCGATGACAACGCCTCATCAAAGAAAATAGACCCCAATTTAACGTTTGGGGCAACATCGGTTGCTATTGAAAAAGTGCATCATTTTATTGAAAAAGATGGCAAATCAATTGATACCCATGGCTTACGTGTCAAAGTTGTGAAAGATGGCTGCTCAGGTAATTCTTATGATATTTCTCTTGCCACCATTGCTGAAGCCAAAGAAAATGGTGACAAATTGTTTCAATTTGGCAAGGTTACGATTATTGTTGAAAAGTTAAGTTACATGTTCGTTATTGGCTCTGAACTTGATTATGTTGAAACA
Source organism: Candidatus Margulisiibacteriota bacterium (assembly GCA_016779165.1). Taxonomy (GTDB): domain Bacteria; phylum Margulisbacteria; class Marinamargulisbacteria; order UBA817; family UBA817; genus UBA817. The sequence goes on from JADHOE010000004.1 coordinate 12,732, forward strand.
TTGCTTATGTCTGGATTTCAAATCAACAACCCAAATGTTAAAAAGCAATGCTCATGTGGTTCATCGTTTTCAATTAAATAAGGTTCGAAATAATCTCAATCAAACCAATGACGACATCAATTGTTTATAATGGAAAAAGAAGACAGCTTTTATGGATTGGTTTAAGCAGTTTAATTCTAACGTTATTTACCCTGTTTATATATTCATTTTGGGCAATAACAAAATTGCGAAGGTTTTTTTCTGAGCATTTATCAATCGATGGCCATCACTTGTCATACCATGGCACTGGAAAGGAGCTATTCATTGGTGCTTTTAAATTTTTTGCGTTATTCGTGCTCATTAATATTGCAAGTGAGTTTGTTTTTTATAAAATTCAATTCCTTAAATACTTTATTCTTTATATCTTTTTTTCTTATGTGATTTTTGATGCGTATAAGTATCGTGCAAGTCGTACATCGTACAAGGGGTTACAATTTAGTTTATCTGGATCGAAGCTAGAGTATTTCAAGTTGATCATAAAGCGTTCGGTTTTAAATTTTTTATCATTTGGCGTTCTTGCTCCAAAATCAACCATTTTAAAATATGAGTACATTTTTTCAAACCTTCGCATTGGTGCCCATGCATTTTCGTTTAATTCTGATTATCGACATTTACTGAAACTTAACATTATAACTTTAATATTATTAATTCCGACCCTTGGAATTTCTCGCTTGTGGTACTCCCATGCCATGTTCCTTACCATTATACGTGGGGGAAGATTGGAATCAATTCAACTATCATCCAACCTTCCTTTAACGACCTACATAAAATTTAAGTTAGTTAATGTATTCCTCGTATTGGTCCCATTCATTTTATTTTCCCTGTATTATCTTGTACTGTTTATTGTATTTTTAAAGTTATCGATTGATAATCAAGTGCTGTTTATTGTTGCCCCTTTCATATTATTTTATATATATATCGCTTTGATAAGAATTTTTTTGCACCATCGTTGGCTTAATTTTATAAGCGCTCACGTTCATATTTTTGGTGATTTATCGGTTATTTCAATGTCGATGGAAACGCCACCTATCCGTCCAGACTATGATGCCATTCTGTCATCTGAATTTTAATTGGGTTCATTTTGGCTAACGATTAGAAAGTAATGCTGCCCTACCGTATTTGGCCAATTAAAATTTAAATTGAAACCCTGTGTCGATCGACCATTCAGTTTGGCTGTAAACAGAGCTGTTAGAAAATAAATTAGCTTGAGCTGAGGCTCTATAAGATACTCGTGGGCTAATATCGCTTAGATAAACGCCCTCAAAATGATACCGAATATTATTCAAATTAAATAACTCTGGCTGAAAGTAAATAACACCACTTACTCTATTAAACTGGTTAAATGAAGTAGAATGCGCCATGTACATTGATAGACGCCAATAGTTAACGATAATGTCTTGATTGATTTCCTTCACCCATTCATTCATAATGCTTGCCCCCAACCGCAATCCATGGGCAGTGGTTCGTCCGCCAATGCCGGCCAAGTAACGCAATTGAGTGGATGAATACAAGCGCTGCTCATACTGCATGTAGGCTTCAGGTGTTAGCGCATTAATTTTTGAGGTATCAAATATACGAAGGTGATAAAACGAATGATTTTTATAAGCCTTACCATTTGACTCACCGTAATTGATGCGAGTTAGAAAGAAACCTTGCACCTTATTCAAAACAAAAGGTTTAAAATATGTTGCCCCAAATGATGACATGTTATACGGGCCTTGTTGAATTTCAGAAGAAAGATCCAATACTTTATGGTACTGATTTTTTAGTAGGCCATTATTGTCTCGATACTGCTCAATATTGACTTGCCCAATGCAGTAAATGCTAATAAAAAAAATAAAAATCAGGGCGTGGTGGATCATTAAGTGGTTTGGATTGCATCCAATAACAATTTCATTTTATTGTAGTCTTTTATTCCTGGCTCTTTCTCTAGGCCTGAACAGATATCAATACCGTAAGGCGACACCATTTTGATGGCTTTTGATATATTTGTTGCATTAATTCCACCGGAAAGAATCAGGGGGACATCATAGGCCTTAGCTTCAATGGCCAGCCCCCAATCAAAGGTTTTTCCTGTGCCTCCATGCACATTTTGAGCCTTTGTATCCAACAATATGCCATTCACACACCCTTTGTATTGAGGTATGCAATAAATATCTTCTTTATTTTTGACTGGAATGGCTTTAATGACTGGTAAGTGAAATTTCAAGCAAAACTCAGGTGATTCCTGACCATGAAGTTGAATACCCGTTAAGCGACATCGTTTGGTTGCTTCATTAATAAAGTCTACCGACGCATTAACAAATACCCCAATCACGTGAATAAATGGTGGTAAGTCTAAAAGGATCTCTTCAACTTTTTCAATGCTAATGTAACGCGGTGACTGTTCATAAAAAATAAAGCCCAAGGCATCAATATTTAGAGCAATGGCATTCATTGCATCGGTTCGATTTGTAATGCCACAAAATTTAACTTTCACAATGAAACCACTCCAATAAACGGTTATTTTTTTTAAGCCCCTCTCCTATTAATACCGCATTTATTTGCAGATCTTCAAGTGCATCCAGTTCATTTGGCGTTGAATAGCCGGATTCTGCAACCACACATCCATTGGGAGCAATGCCTTTAATGATTGGAAGAAGGTCTCGAGTTTGGTTAATATCGCATTTAAATGTTTCAAGGTTACGGTTGTTAATACCAACCAAGGGCTTGTGGGGGATCCCTGATAACTTTTCAACGGCTGACATGGAATGAACTTCCAATAAACACTCAATGCCATAGCCCGAGGCAGCATCAATTAACTCATTGGTTTGTGAAATGCTTAAAATATCTAAAATTAGCAACATAACATCGGCACCCATGCTGTATGTTTCCTGTACCTGAGATGGATCTATAATAAAATCTTTTCGTAATACGGGGAGTTGAATGGCTTGTTTTACAGCCATCAAGTCATTGATAGACCCTTTAAAAAATTCTTTGTCGGTTAATACCGACACGCAAGATGCTCCATGCTGCTCAAATTGTTTCGCAATTTGCACCGGATTAAATGTATCGTAAATGATTCCTTTCGATGGTGATGCTTGTTTTACCTCTGCTATTAAATGAAGCTTTTTTTGTTTAAGCCGTTCCAAAAAGGAAACTGTTGGAACATTAATTCGCGTTGCCTTGGTATTTATGGCTGTTAACTCTTGTTTTTTTTGTTGAACGATTGTGTCAAGAAAATTCATTTGATAACGCCTTTGCATACACCTTACTGTTGGGTGGCACTGAACCAGTTAGCCAAACATTGCCACCAATAATACTATGTGCACCTATAACAGTGTTCCCACCTAAAATTGTGGTTCTTGCATAAATTGTTACATGATCCTCTATAGTTGGGTGGCGTTTTGTATTTTTTTGCCGTTTTGAAACACTTAATGCGCCTATGGTTACTCCTTGATATAGCTTAACATGATGCCCAATGATGGCCGTCTCTCCAATAACAATACCTGTGCCATGATCAATGCAAAAAGACTCGCCAATGGTTGCTTTTGGATGAATATCAATGCCCGTATTTCGGTGGGCAATGCTGGCACACATTCGGGCAAATAGTGGGTGCCCCTTGAGGTGCAAATTATGAGCAATTCGGTAAATCATTATGGCTTCAAAGCTGGGGTAAGCCAACACGACTTCTTCGTAACTTTCGGCGGCTGGATCGCCGTTGTAAATGGCATCAATGTCTTTCTTTAATGTTTGTTTCAACGGAACAATGCCATTTAAAATGTCCGTGCTTTGTGTCTCAGCGGATGCCAATAAAATTGGGTTGATACCACAAATAATGGTTTCAACACATGCCTTTAAATCATGCAGTAAATTGGTTAATGAAACATGATTTTTGGATTCTGTTAACCTATAAAAAACGCCAGGAAACAAAATGGATTTATAAAGCATTAAAAAACGGTGGATCTCGTCGAGCCCAATGGTTGGGCCTGATTTTCCATCAAATAAAATGGGATGTTCCTTATTTTCATCTTCCAATGCATTAATCAAGGTTTGCATATAGTTTATAGTCTAGTTTGTTGGTTTTTTTTTGTCTATTGCGTGTCGCCATTCCATTCTTGAACTTCATGATTCTGCATAATAAGATGAATTATGCGCATTGCCCACTTGATTATTTTAACAAATGTATCAAAACGGTACTCGTACATTGTTCCCAGTAACTTGACCGTTGACGTTGGGGATTACGTAAATGTTACATTTGCAAAACGCAAACAAGTGGGGTTGGTGGTTGAATTAAACCCAATGAATAACGAAGAACCGGTTCCGTATGCATTATCTGAAATTCATGATGTTGACACAAAGCGGCCACGAATTTCAGAAGAGCTCATACTACTTTCGAAATGGTTTTCAACACATTATTGCACCACTGAGTACCGAGCACTCCAGTGCATAGTGGGCACAAAAAAAATAAGAGAAGCACCCTTTACAGCGCAAGTTTTCCCAGAACCACTTAATGAATTATCTCCTGTTCAACGAAATACATTTGATAACATATTAGGTTCCCCATATAAAACACATTTGATTCATGGGGTTACTGGTAGTGGAAAAACACAAGTTTACGCTCACCTGATTCACCATGCTATCGAACGCAAAGAAACCGCCATTTTGTTGATTCCAGAAATTTCGTTAACGCCTCAGTTCACATCTTTTTTTTCGACTTATTTTTCTGGTTTAGCGGTCGTGCATTCTGGGCTTACCCCAAAGCGAAAAGAAGAAATATGGAGCCAATGCAATAGGGGCGAAATATCGATTATTATTGGACCACGATCCGCCATATTTATGCCTTTAAAATCGTTGGGTGTAATTATTGTTGATGAAGAACATGATGCCAGTTACAAACAAGAGAGTGCGCCACGCTACTTCACCCATGAAGTCGCAAAGCAGCGAGCGAAGATGAACAATGCGTTGTTGGTATTTGGCTCAGCAACCCCATCCCTTACCACCTATGCAGAGTTGAACGATTTAACTAAAAATTACCATCAAATGCTCACTCGGTTTAATTCTGTGAGTATGCCAAAAGTTCATGTACTTGATATGAATACCAACCAAACCAGTACTCTTATTCATGACCAAATGGTGGCCGCTATTGATCAGTGCTTAAAACAAAATAAAAAGGTGTTAATTATGGTTAATCGCAGGGGGTATTCATCATTTCTGAAATGCCGCCGATGCGGCACCATACAACAATGCAATGCATGCAACACCAGCTATACGTACCACTCAGATGGTGTTTTTCGTTGTCATCGATGCCTTGAAACAAAACCCATGACACGTGAATGCACAAACTGCAAATCATTCGATGTTGAATACTATGGCATTGCAATTCAAAAAGTACATTACGAGTTGATGCATTTATTTCCCGATATCACAATCACAAGAATTGACCGAGATAACGTTAAAAATATTGATCAATTGCAATCTGCGCTTGAGGATGTCACAAGTTCAGATATTTTAATTGGGACCCAAATGATTGCCAAAGGCCATAATTTTCCAAATGTTGGAATGGTGGGGATTATTGGCATTGATGTTATGTTAAACTTTCCAGACTTTAGGGCCTCTGAACGCATGTTTCAACTCATCACCCAAATGGCTGGTCGCGCAGGGCGTGATCATTCAGGTAGTCATGTGTATATTCAATCTTTTCAGCCGAACCATTATGTGTTTTCTTTTGCAAAATCCCATGATTCATATGGTTTTTTAAAGCAAGAAAATGAATTTCGATTGCCATTTGGCTACCCGCCGTTTAAGTGCATTGTTAATATTATTTTTAGTGCAAAAGAAAATGAACACGCGCTGAAGTTTTATCAATTAATCATACAGTTTAATGCAACGCTTTCAGATGAACTATCGGTTGATGTTATTGGCCCTAAGCCAGCCCCAATTGAAAAAGCCAGTCATTACTACCGTCATAATGTCTTTTATAAAATTAGCCAATATGATGTCACAAAATTCAAGCAAAAACTACAGGCTTTTCCAGTGAACAGAAACGTACGGTGTGTGATTGATATTGATCCTCAATCGCTGTTGTAATTTTTGTTATTATAATGAATCATTACCTTTAGCATGGTGTTTTGGTTTTTGTTTGTTGCATCGCTTTTAATCTTATGGAAATCTGCAGATGGATTTGTTGATGCATCTGAATCACTTGCCATTCATTTAAAACTCCCTTCCGTTATTATTGGGGCCACCGTTGTTGCGTTTGGAACATCAGCACCGGAGCTATTTGTTACCATGTTCGCTGCTGCTGATAACCAAGCAGATGTGGTTTACGGTAGTATTTTTGGAAGTAATATGGCGAACATCTTTTTTATATTTGGATTGGCACTATTAATTATTGGCCTTCAAAACATGGAAGAATTAAAGAAACAATTGGTGAACCATGCAATCAGCTTAAGCATTATTCTTGGAATTGTGGTTTTTTTGCAACCAAGTTTATTTACCTCAACGCTAGCGCTCCTGTTATTTTTGGGTATCAATTGGGGGATGTTTAAACAAGGCAACCGTTTGAATGACACAACACCCCCAACTGAAAAAGGCACACTATTAAAATTAATAACACTTTTTTTTATTTGTTTATTACTATTGATTGCCAGCTCAAAATGCCTGCTTTACGCACTAACCAATATTGCAACTTTATTTGGTTTTTCAACCGCATTTTTATCCTTATTTGCGGTGGCTTTTGGTACATCTCTTCCAGAACTAATGGCCACTATTGCATTTGCCAAAAAGGGGCATGCATCAATTATTGTTGGGAATGTTTTTGGTTCCAATTTATTTAATTTACTTTTGGTATTGCCCATGGCTTGGTTGGTTGCGCCCCTCCCCTTTTTAAGTCGTTACTTCTTTGAAATCCTTTGTTTATTTGTTATTACAATAGTTATTGCGATGTTTTCTAAAGCGTTTCATAAATACCATCGAGCGATTGGTGTGGCTTTATTGGTTACCTATGCCACTTACATAGGTGTTACGTACACAAACGTTATGTCCAAATTTTCTTTATTTAGTTAGTGTTGCAATTTGCTTTGAAAAAAAAATAAAATCTTTTACACTTGTATTGATCACACTTTTGGTTTTAGGTTGACGTTTAAAGCCCAATGCATTATTTAATAAATGCATCAAACAACACTAATTATGGAGGCCTTGTATGGGGTTAATGTCAAATAAAAAAGGAATAATTTTCGGAGTTAGCAATAAGCGAGGCATTGGTTATGCAATTGCAAAGCAATTGTTTAATGAAGGGGCAGATATTGCTTTTACATATGCTGGTGAAACAATGAAAAGCCGGGTGTTGCCATGTGCAGAAGAAATGAATTCAAAACTAATAATGAATTGTGATGTAACAAATGATGACGATATTGCATCGGTTGTTCATGAATTCAAACGGGTATATGGAACCTGTGATTTTATTATCCACGCAGTGGCATTTGCAAATCGTGAAGATTTGGAAGGTGACTTCTCAAATGTCTCTCGTGAAGGTTGGCAGACGGCCATGGATGTCAGCGCTTATTCATTTGTTGCTATTGCCAATAAATTTAAGCCACTTCTTAACCCGAAAGCGTCCCTTATTGCATTGACATACCTGGGTGGTGAGCGGTCCGTGCCAAATTATAACGTCATGGGTGTTGCCAAAGCGGCATTGGAAGCCAGTGTTAGGTATTTGGCCTTGGAGTTTGGTCATTCAGAAGTTAGGGTGAATGCCATTTCAGCTGGCCCAGTTAAAACCCTAGCGGCCAAGGGTATTTCTGGGTTTGATATTTTGCTAAAGGTAAATGCTGCACGATCCCCTATGAAGCGTAATGTAACCCTTGATGAGGTTGGCAAGGCAGGGCTTTACTTATGCAGTGATTTATCGTCTGGCGTTACTGGTGAAGTGCATCATGTTGATTGCGGGTATCATTCAATTGCAACCAGCAAAGAAGATGCAAAAATTATTGGTATATCAGCCTAAATTTTAAATACTCTTTTTAGAGATTTTTTTTTAACTAAGGTCTATCAAGTTGATCTTTTTTATAAAAATAATCGACTTTACATGAATTTGGTATTTACTTAACGACAGATTCAAACTAAAGTATATTTATTACACAAAAAAGGACAAAAAAATGAATTTATATATTGGAAATTTATCATATGAAGTTGAAGAAGATGATTTGCGTGAAGCATTTCAACCTTTCGGTGAAATTAAAAGCGTAAAAGTAATTAAAGATCGTGAAACAGGTCGCTCTAAAGGCTTTGGTTTTGTTGAGGTTGAGCGTGGAGAAGATGCAATACAAGCATTGAATGGCCAATCAATCAAAGGGCGCGAAGTACGAATTAACGAAGCTCGCCCTAAATAGTTAATGACCCCAATTAGAGAAAACATTATTCCTGCGAGCCTAATCACACTTAGCGCTATAGGAATAACGTTTGCGTTGTACGAAATGAAAACCATTTTGGTGCCGTTCGTATTCTCTATTTTTTTATATTTTATTATTGCACCACTCATTCGGTGGCTTCGACAAAAATGCAAGCTTCCGAGATTGTTGGCATTAATGGTTACATTTTCTCTGCTATCTACCATTTTTATGGGATTTACATTGCTATTAGGGATTTCCATAAAGAGTATTATTTACAGTGGCCGTTTGTATCATAAAAAACTATTATTGCTTGTCGATTATATCTCAAACCTTCCGATATTAGATCGTCTAAACATCCAATTGGACTTTACAATAATCGAACAATTTCTAAGGTCTGTCCCCATTCTTGACTGGCTAAGTAACCTTACAGGCAGTGTGGTTGGGATCATTAGTAATTTTGTGTTGGTTCTTGTTTTTCTACTGTTTATTGCGATTGGCGAAAAATCAGATACTGCAAGAAAAATTATTGATGATGAAGTTGAATCAAAAATCACTCGATACATTTCGACAAAGTTTTTTACATCGTTGCTAACTGGTGTAATAACATTTGTTGTATTGTTTGTGTTTAAAGTTGAAGTGGCGATTTTACTTGCTACCCTAACTTTTTTCCTTAATTTTATCCCAAATATTGGTTCTATCATTGCCATAGTAGCTACAGTCCCTATTTTATTTTTACAATTTAACGTTAGTTTTTCCTTCATTTTTATTTTGATTGTATTATCTGCCACTCAATTTATAATTGGAAATATATTAGATCCAAAGTTGCTTGGTGAGAATTTAGGATTACACCCGGTTGTGATTTTGCTTTCATTGCTTTTTTGGGGATACATTTGGGGCATAGCGGGCATGTTCATTGCTGTTCCAATGTCAGCAATTATAAAAATATTAATCAATCGATCTCAAATTACTCAAATATTTTTGAAAACCTTTGAAAAAGATATTTAATATTAGTTTTTAACCAGGAGCTTATTGATTTTGTATTGCAAAAAGCTCAATGAGTAATATTGCCTCATTTGATCGTGATTCAGGTCCCCCCAATCCAAGTTTAAGTGAATGAAGCGATTAATGGTTTTTATGTCTTGAGAGCTCAGATGTTCAGAAATTGGTATAATATGGCACCCAAGATCTGACAATTCAAGCCAATCAGAATGTTTTTTTGTGCAAAATAACAACGGGCATTTATGTTGAATCGCTTTATGCAACGGTTGGCCGAAACCAACGCCAGAATCAAAGGTAATAACGCCTTTTGAAAAAGCAAATAAGTAATCGATATTGACATAATCAGACGAATAAAAATCACTTTCTTGCAAAATAATAAATCGGTGGTTAAGGTTAAGCCCATCAATTTTTTGTTTCAGGTAGATTAAATAATCAGCATAGTCAGCATGTGGTTTAACGACGGATATAATTTTGAATGCATCGTCTTGAATATTGTCCAAAAGCTTAAATAAATTTTCAAAGTTGACATTTGGTATGAGTGATGAAAAATTAAGCAGGCATTTATCATTCAGGGTTAACTCAAACGATTCTGATAGCATTGAACTATATCCCTCACTAAAACATGATATATTTTCCTTATCTTTAAACTGATTAAAATCAATGACATATGGAATAATCATTGATTCGATATTGCAGTTATCTTTTAAGTATGTCTTTATGATTCGGTTGCTTGAAATATGTGTTGTATGGCGATTATGGTATGGAAAACAAGACGATAATATGGTTTTTATAAAGGTATTATTTGAAAGTTTTTCTATATTTTTTCTATAGAAAGCATCGTGGTGCTTTACCATAAGACGACAATTACTTTTTTTGAGTTGCTGATGCAATGCGTATGATATTTGTATATTAAACGGAATTGAAAAATAATTTTCCACAAAAATCATGTCAATCTGGTTTGTTTCCATCCAGGTATCAATAATGTTTTCAATGCGATGCGTGTGCTCTTCAAATGTTTTGATTAACGGATGATTACTATCCGATAAATCAAATAATTTTGATGTCAGATTGATATTGGATTCACTTTCAGAAATAAATTCATTCATTACAGTGGTATTGTTTAGAAAATGCCTGGATTTTCCGGTTAAAATATACACCTCGTGCCCCAAATCCTTTATGACTTTATTCCACTTTAAAAATTCCAACGATAGCGAATTAAATCCCCCGACCTCAGGGATGATAAAGCCAATATTCATGTGTTCATTTATCGATATAATGAACACACAAATAAATTTAAAATTGATGATGTTATTTTTTTGCTGGCATTAGATGCGTGCACAAACCAAGGGCATGTTCGGCTGATTCCATCAGTGTTTCAGATAATGTTGGGTGTGGGTGTATGGTTTCTGCTAAATCAATGACATTTAGCCCACTTTGTATTGCCAAAGCGGCTTCAGATATTAAGTCACCAGCATGTTCACCAACGATACCTACACCAATGATAGTTCCTGTATTCGGTTCAGAAATCACTTTAGTTAATCCTTCGGTTCTATTTAGTGTTAATGCCCGTCCACTTGCACTCCATGGAAACTTGTGAACATTTACCTTCTGTTTGGCCTCGCGAGCTTCATTTTCAGTTATACCAACCCATGCAATTTCTGGGTCTGTAAATACAACAGCTGGAATGCATAGGTGTGACAGTTCTAAACTTGTTTCATTTAATATTTTAGCAGCTGCTATCTTTGCCTCTTTGGTTGCCTTATGGGCCAACTGAATACCGCCAGCAACATCACCAATGGCAAAGATATTCGCATTTGTTGTTTCGCAGCATGCGTCAGTAATGATGAATCCTTTATCATCAACTTTTACGTTTGTATTTTCCAAACCTAAATCATTGGCATTGGGTTTACGACCCACACTAATAAGCACCTTATCAAATTCCATATTTTTTTTGGTCTCTGTCGCAACCATATCGACGGCAATTTTTTTCCCTTTTGTTTTCATTTGTTTGACTTGGTGATCAGTAAAGATATTCGGTATTTTTTTAGATACATATTTTTTTAGAACGTTAACTAAATCTTTATCTGCACCGGGTAATATGCTCGGCATTGCCTCTACCACGGATACCGTTGAACCTAGGCTGGCATAAACACTTCCAAGTTCCATCCCGATGTAGCCGCCACCAACAACCAATAATTCCTTTGGAATTTCGTCAATGGTTAGCGCTTCATTAGATGTCATGATTCTTGGGTTTCCCAAGTCCATGGCTGGGGGGATAAATGGTCGTGAACCTGTGGCAATGATGGCGTGGTTAAAGCTATGAAACTCTTGGCCATTCTCAGTTTCAACACGTAAGGTTGTTTCATTCTCAAAAATTGCTCTACCCTTAAGTACAGATACATTTCGAGCCTTTGCGAGTGTCTCTATTCCGCCTCGAAGTTGAGCTACGACAGAATTTTTCCAATGTCTCATTTCATTTAAATCAATAACAGGATCTTTAAATGTAAGGCCTTGGGCACTGCTTTTTTTTGTTTTATCAATTAACCCTGCAACATTTAATAATGCCTTTGATGGAATGCAGCCGCGGTTTAGGCAAACGCCACCGATATCGTCCTTTTCTATAAGCAAGACAGATTTTCCATGGTCCGCTAAGTGAAATGCTGCAGCATATCCCCCAGGCCCTGATCCAATAATAATGACGTCCTGATGTTTTGTTTTCATATTATTTCACCCACTTCTTATCAAATTGTTCGATATTTTTGGTTAATGTTTGCACGAATCGTGCACCATCTGCACCATCAATTACACGATGATCATAGGAAAGCGCAACAGGCATTTTTAAGCTTGGCGTCCACTCACCGTTATTAAACTCTGGTTGATTTGTTGCCGCACCTGTACCTAAAATAGCAACTTCTGGGGAATTCACGATTGGCGTAAAATGAGACGCCCCCAGCCCGCCTAAATTCGATAGTGTAAATGTTGCTCCTTGAATATCCTTTACAGCAAGTTGCTTGTCTCGTGCTTTTGTTGCAAGGTTATCGAGTTCTTGCGCAATCGTTTGAAGGGACTTTTTATCAGCATCTTTAATAACAGGAACAACTAAACCAGTCTCCGTATCAACAGCTACGCCCAAATGTATGTATTCTTTAATGATTAACTCATCGTTAACCAAGCTTGAATTAAATGTAGGGTGGTCTTTTAAGGTTTCTGCAATGGCTTTTAATATAAAAACGGTTACACTTAATTTAATGTCCCCTTTTTTCAACCCTGCATTGGCCTCTTTTCGAATCGTCATAATGGTGTTAATGGATATATCAGAGAATTGAGTAACATGTGGAATATCTTGCCATGCAGATGTAAGGTGATTTGATATTTTTTGTCGAAGCGATGTTAGCTTTTGTTTTTTTATTGGACCAAATGAAGCAAAGTCAATGGTGGGTTTTTTTGCTGTTTTTTCTTCTTTTTTTGGTTCATCTGTTTTGTTTAATGCATGTTGGCAATGGGCTAAATATGCCTTTATATCATCCCAAGTTAGTCGGTTGCCAGTACCTGTTGGTTGAATCTTTGTAATATCCAATCCAGACAAACACGCAAATTTAATAATCGAAGGTGATGTTTTTACATCAAAGATGTTATCAGGTAAAGAAATTGGTGCTACTGGTGATAGTGGGGTCGGCGACGTTGGTGGCGTAGCGTTCATTAATGGCTGTACCTGCTGAACGGGGGGGGCTATTGGAATTGTATCTTTTGGTTTGTTTGGTTGATTGGCTAATGCATCCCCAGCCAGTGTGACAACCAGCATTCCTTCTTTAACCACGTCCCCCTCTTTAACAGAAATTTGGTCCACAATACCATCAAATAACGATGGAACAGGCGCAGTTGCTTTATCTGTTTCAAGTTCAATTAGGGTCTGATCAACCGCAACTGAATCTCCTGGTTTAACCAATATTGATACAACATTTGCTGATTCGATTCCATCACCTAAAAAGGGAATTGTAATATTCATGTGTTGCTCCTCTCACATCATCCGAAATGGATGGTTTTTCTTTGGTGAAATATTTAGTGATTTGTAAATTTTAGAAAATGTACTATTCGTAAGGTTATCATATTTTTTTAATTGTGTGATGCATGCTAGAACAATCATTGCTTCATCAACTTCAAAAAATTGACGCAGGTTTTCTCGTGTGTCACTTCGTCCAAAACCATCGGTTCCAAGGCTTAGCAAGCCATGGGGTACCCACGGTGAAATTTGATCTGAAATGATTCGCATATTATCCGATACAGCAACAGTTGGGCTAGAAAATGTTGCCATTATTTTTTGAAGGTACGATACTTCAGGTTTTTTTGTGGGGTTTAGTAAATTTGTCCGATCCGCTTGAATGGATTCTTCACGCAATCGCTTATAATTGGTCACGCACCAAATCGTTGAGCCAATGCCATGATCAACCAATTGTTCCTGTGCCTTAATGGCTTCATTAACCAATGACCCACTGGCCAATATATTTACATGTTTCTTGCCCTTGATTGTTTTGAATTCATACATGCCCTTTAGGATGCCTTCTTTTGCACCTTTTGGCATTTCTGGCATGGTATAATTTTCGTTTCCAAGCGTCAGGTAATAATAGATGGCTTCATTATCTTGATACATTCGTTTGATGCCATCGTTGATGATTTCAACAATTTCGTAACCAAATGCCGTATCATACGCTTGAATGGATGGAATGGTGCTAGCCAAAATTAAACTGTGACCATCTTGATGCTGAAGTCCCTCGCCATTTAGGGTTGTTCGTCCTGACGTTCCACCACACAAAAAGCCACGGGTTCGCATGTCAGCTGCTAACCAGGCTAAATCCCCAATGCGTTGAAACCCAAACATTGAGTAATAAATGTAAAACGGTATCATAACCTGACCATGGGTGGCATAACTGGTTCCAGCAGAGATAAAGGATGACATTGCACCTGCTTCATTAATGCCTTCCTCTAAAATTTGGCCATCTTTTTCTTCTCTGTAATACAATAGTGACGCACTATCAACGGGCTCATATAATTGGCCTGATGGGGCGTAAATGCCGTATTGCCGAAACAAAGCTTCCATGCCAAAGGTCCGCGCTTCATCGGGTATAATAGGAACAATTCGTTTACCAATATCAGGGGTTCGCAACAATTCAGTGAGATAACGTACAAAGGCCATTGTTGTTGATAACTCTCTATCGCCGGACCCTTTGAAATGTTGGCCACTGGGTGTTGGGACTTGTATCTTGGCTATTCGCTCTTTTCGTTCTGGAAGAAACCCATTAAGGAGTTTTCGACGTTCGATCATGTAATTGTATTCAATACTGGATTCAGAGGGTCTAAAAAATGGTGTATCAACAATTGCTTCATCATCAATTGGAACATTGAGACGGTTTCTAAATAAACGCAACTCTTTTTCATTCATTTTTTTCTGCTGGTGAGAAATATTCTTACCTTCGCCAGCTTCTCCCAATCCATAGCCTTTTACTGTCTTTGCCAATATTACCGTTGGTTGCCCCTTATGTTCGGATGCTTTTTTATAAGCCGCATAAACTTTCTTTGGATCGTGTCCGCCTCGTTTTAACGCTTTAATATCGCTATCCGTCATGCTGTTAACCAACTCAAGTAACTCTGGGTCTTTACCAAAAAAATGCTTTCTAACATAGGCGCCAGATTCTACTGAAAACTTTTGGAATTGGCCGTCAACCACATCATCAAAACGTGACAATAAATTTGCTTGAGTCTTCGAGTAAATCAGCGGGTCCCAATTCGACCCCCACAATACTTTAATGGGGTTCCAACCAGAACCCAAGAACACAGATTCAAGCTCCTGAACAATTTGACCATTTCCACGAACTGGGCCATCGAGGCGCTGCAAATTGCAATTGACAACAAAAATTAACTGATCCAATTTTTCTCTAGCCGCCAAGGATAAGGCGCCTAAGGTTTCGGGCTCATCAACTTCCCCATCACCAACAAAGCACCATGTTTTTGGAATGTGCTTAATAATGCCGCGTGCATGCAAGTATTTATTGAAACGCGCCTGATAAATGGCAAGGATTGGCCCCAAGCCCATTGATACTGTTGGAAACTGCCAAAAATCTGGCATTAAATAAGGGTGTGGGTAAGATGATAATCCCCCACCCTGTGCAAGTTCTTGACGAAAATTGTGAAGTTTTTTGGATTCAAAACGATGCTCAAGGTAAGCCCGAGAATAGATGCCTGGTGATGCATGGCCTTGAAAAAATATTTGATCAGCTTCAAATTCCCCATTATTGCCACGAAAAAAATGATTGAATCCGACTTCATACAATACTGCAGACGATGCAAATGTTGAAATATGCCCGCCTAGACCATCATGGACTCGGTTGGCTTTAACAACCATGGCCATGGCATTCCACTGAACCCAACTTTTGATTTTATTTTCAATCTCAAGATCTCCGGGATAATCAGGTTCTTCGTGAGGGGGAATGGTGTTTATGTAAGGTGTATTTACTCTGGTGCTCTTTGATTCACCTGATAGATCGTCCAATCGTCTTTGCATGGATCTAACTAATTGCTGGGCGTCCTCATGACCACCCTTGGAGTATAGATAATCCAAGGAATCAAAACATCGTTGTTGTTCCACATTGGTAAGGGATGCATATGTATTTTTATTCATCTCTAGATTATACCGACAAAGGCATTAAAAAACTATACTCGCAAAGTAAAAAAGCGAGTGTTGCTTGATTGAAAATATTAAGAGTAGATTTGATGCAAATGCCTGGTGTCAACATTATGCTTGAGGAGATAAACCCAACTCATTTATGATAAAATCAGTTGGTTTTAATTATTGTAGGGATAATTAGTCTATCACCTGGGGGCGTGTTATTTATGTGCCGCTTTCTGGAAAAAACGTCAAGAATAATCGGAATGTTTGATTTGAAAAACTGCTGTTTTTAGTGTCGGAGGCTGGTGCCACAATGTAGTTATTTGAAATCATTTGCATATTTAATGCGATTGACTTGGTTATGGTACGAACGTACTTAAAATTTAAACCAAACCCATTTCCAACAAACAATGTATCAGGAACATTATCATTTAATATCAGGCTAAAATTAAAACCGATACCAAATGCATTGTTGGTCGTTAATTGCTTCATGAAGCATGTTTGCAATTCGTACTCAGTTAATATTGATCGGCTCCCCTGCCGATAATTTGAGATAACGTTTGATAGACTTACGTATTCTGCTTCATTCAACTCATGATTTATATCCAAAGAAACAAATTCATTTTGAGCAGAAATTCGTTGTTTATTTAAAACGCCAACGCTGTAGGAAGAGCTACCAACGCCTGTTGAGATCCCAATATCGGCAAATGCCGCATAAGTGATCATTAATAAAATAATAATGGTTGCTTTCATGTTGTCCCTCCTTACTTTCACTAAATATCGTCATAAATGTTGAAAAGATTTCACAAACTCACCCTTTCATTTAATATGGATAAATGACAGGATTAAACTACATTAGAAGGGGCCGTGAAAACGCTCAAACGATTGTTTTAATTCATGGTCTATTTGGCTCCCTTGATAACTTAAATGGCATTGCGCGATTGTTAGCAAAAACAAATGATGTTGTTTCAATTGATTGCAGAAATCATGGCAATAGCTTTAAATCTGACGCCATGTCGTACCATGACATGGCGTCGGATGTGTTGATGTTATTAAACACTCTTGGTATTGATTCACCCGTTATTGTTGGGCATTCCATGGGTGGCAAGATTGCAATGAGCCTTGCCCTATCCAATACCATTAAATTAAACGCAATGGTTGTCATTGATATTGCCCCAAAATCATACCCACCGTTTCATAACGGGATTATTCATGAATTATTATCAATTGACGTTCGAGATTACAATCGACGATCTGAGGTTGATGACGCCCTAAAAGCAAAGATTCCAAGTCAGCAATTGCGGCAATTTTTACTAAAAAGCTTGGTGGCTACACCAAATGGTTTAGAATGGAAATTAAACATTCAGGCGATTCATAACAATTATGAATCTATATCCGGTTTTCCAAAATTCAATGGGCATTGTGAGTCACCATGCTTATTCATAAGGGCAGAGCAATCCAATTACATTGAATCCAATGATTGGGGCAGTATAACAGCCTTGTTTCCAAATGCACATTGCCAGACCATCGAAGGGTCTCATTGGGTTCATGCCGAACGCCCAAATGAAATAGCCGATTTTGTTCAAACCTTTATTAATTGATGCGTTTCACATTAAATCATTAAGGGCAATGGGCCCTCTATTGCGGAAAAATGGTAATGACCACAACTTCGTTACGGGATCCAATGCGCAAATTTGGCCCCCAGCACCCAGCGCCAGAACTGACATATGCAAAAGATGAACCAATTTGGTGCAAGCCATAAATGATTGAAAACTGAAGTTTTACAAGCCAATTGAATGGAAATAATTGACCATTATGCGTATGCCCAGAAAGCATAAGATCCACATGATCAGCTGCCTGTGGCCAAAGCCATGGTTTATGAATCAAAAGGACGCGATAATTGTCGGATCCTTTAAATTCATGCAAGCATTTTAATTGCTCATCTTGGGTTTGATTATCACCAATCCCTAAAATTTCTACATCATTTAAAATAGTTGATTTTTGGTCAATGATGGTTATGCCATAGGCCTTTAGATTGGCTAGTATTTTCTGGCAATTCTTTAGGTAATATTCATGATTGCCTGTTACAAAATAAATAGGACATGCAATGGATTTAAAAAGGTCAAGGTCACGTCTATTAAACGAAGTACTATCAATGAGATCCCCCCCAATTAGCAAGGCATCAATGGGTTGAGATGTCGCGTGCGAAAGCACCTTGGTTAAATGGTTGGATGATCGAGACCCCAAATGGACATCGCTAACAAATGCAACTACGCGTTGGTGCGTCACTTTTTTTGACGGTATCTTCACTTCTTTTAAATGAATATGGCGTGCATTTAAAGCGCCAATAAGGGTGACAAACCCAACAAATATTGGCATGCCTACGGCCAAATTAAGATGAAACACCAATTGCAACACAGCACCAACCAATGAATAGATGAGACCATAAAAACCTGCGCCAAGTCCAATATAAACAAATGCTTTTAATGGGTAAAAAGAAACTGAAGTCGAAAAATAGAATAAAATAATCCCATAAACGCATAAAGCATACGCGATACAAAATTCAGCTGATGGAACACTATTGTATCCCAGCAAAAAGTAATAAACTGGGACACAATAAATAAAAAATGTGATAAGTAAACTAACGGTAAGAAAAAAAAAATAACGAATCAATTATCTATTGAATGCCATAACTTAGCATGGCATCCGCAACCTTTACAAAACCAGCAATATTCGCCCCATCAACATAGTTGGGTGTGCCATTTGCATCTGTTGAAAATTGCAAACATTGTGAATGAATTTGTTTCATAATATTTTGAAGGCGGGTTTCGAGATCATTTCTATCCCAAGAAATTCGCATGCTATTTTGTGTCATTTCCAAGCCAGAAACAGCCACCCCACCAGCGTTAGCGGCCTTCGCTGGCCCAAATAACACGCCATTTTCAATTAAAAACTTAACTGCATCAGGTTCGGTTGGCATGTTTGCTCCTTCACCCAATGCCTGACAGCCATTTGCTACCAGTGCTTTTGCGTCATCTAAAGAAAGCTCATTCTGAGTTGCAGATGGAAACGCCACATCGCATTCAATGTTCCATGGGCGTTTACCTTCTAAAAACTCGCAGCCAAATTTGTCCGCATATTCTTTTATTCGCCCACGACGCTCATTTTTTAAGGCTTTTACAAACTCTAGTTTTTCCTGAGTGACACCACTTGGGTCGTAAACCGTTCCAGAAGAGTCTGAAAACGATACCACTGTACCACCCAATTGGATAACTTTTTCAGCAGTGTATTGGGCAACATTTCCAGAACCTGATACCACACATCGCTTTCCTTCAATAGACTGCTCATTATTTTTAAGCATTTCTTCCACAAAAAAGACACACCCGTATCCTGTTGCTTCTTTGCGAATTAAACTGCCACCATATTCAAGGGATTTTCCAGTTAAAACGCCGGTGAAGCGATTGGTTAACCGCTTATGTTGGCCAAACAAATAGCCAATTTCACGTGCGCCAACACCAATGTCACCAGCTGGGACATCGGTATCCTTTCCAATGTGTCGAATAAGTTCGGTCATAAACGCCTGGCAAAATCGCATCACTTCGCGATCAGATTTTCCTTTAGGGTCAAAATCCGAGCCACCCTTTGCGGCACCCATTGGTAAGGTGGTTAAACTATTTTTAAACACTTGCTCAAATCCCAAGAACTTAAATGTATCCAATGTTACCGATGGGTGAAAACGTAGGCCGCCTTTGTAAGGACCGATGGCATTGCTAAATTGAACTCTAAACCCTCGATTAATCTGAGTATTACCATTATCATCCTCCCAGCAAACACGAAAAATAATGATTCGATCGGGTTCTATCATCCGTTCAAGGATTTTTGCATCTTTGTATCTTGGGTGATTTACAATGTATGGATAAACAGACTCAACAACTTCATGCACCGCTTGATGAAAATCTTTTTCAGCCGGATTCTTTGCTTTTACATTGTCCATGAAATCTTGAATGTAGCTATTTGTTTGAATGGTTGGCATCGATGACTCCAATATAAATTAAAATTTTAAAAGTATTATCACATCAAAATCGATTTTTTCAAATAGTTAAGCAGCATTTTTTTTTGGTTAAAAATATCGGGGGGTCTATCTAAAGATTTGTGCGTTAAAATCGATAAAAAAACCATGAAAAAACAAATGTATTATGCCATTGGTTTTTTGATATTAACTCTTATTATTGCAACCATTGGCTACAAAGTTTTAATTGGCGAAGATGCCACTTATTTTGATTGTTTTTATATGACCATTATTACGCTATCAACAGTGGGGTATGGTGAAACTGTTGACTTAACAGGAAATACACCAGCCCGAGTGTTTACAATTGTTCTGATTTTGGTTGGGATGAGCAATTTAATTTTTGTTCTTACAGCCATAACCTCATCATTAATTGATGGCCAGCTGAATCGTTATTTAAGGAGGAAGAAAATGAAAAAAATTATCAGCCATTTAAACGACCATTTAATTGTATGTGGGGCAGGAAACACTGGGCATCATATTATTCAGGAACTTTACAATACAAAAAAGTCATTTGTTGTGATAGAGGAAAACAAGGATGTGTTTGAAGATTTGCAAAACCGATACCTGGATATTATTTGCATTCACGGTGATGCAACAAAAGATGAAGTATTGGAAGAGGCCGGTGTGGAACATGCCAAAGCCATAGCTGCAGTGTTGCCTTACGATAAAGATAATTTGTTTTTGACAATAACCGCTAAACAATTAAATCCAAATGTTCGCATTATTTCAAAAATAATGAACTTGGAAAATAAACGTAAACTAATTCGAGCAGGGGCAAGCTCGATTGTTCCCCCACAATTTATTGGCGCATTGCGCCTGGTATCCGAAATGGTTCGGCCAAAGGTTGTTGGCTTTTTAGATAACATGTTACGCGACAAGAAAAATTTACGAATTGAGGAAATAAAAATACCAAAAAATTCGTGGACCATTGGGAAAACCTTGCAGCAATTGGACTTAAGGGCCAAAGTCGGTTTGCAAGTTTTGGCATTCCAAGACCCAGTTTCTCAAGCCTATAACTATGCCCCAAAAAGTGATGACACGATTCATGAAGATATGGTGTTAATAACCTTGGGGGAACCCGATCAAATTGCACAGCTAGAAAAATTTATAGGGTAGAGCTTGCCATATTTGATTGACGCGATACACTATAATGTGTGAATCAAAAAAAGGCGTCCATTGCTGTATTTTTTATTGTAGCTACTGAACTGATTGGGTTCGGTTTAATCATCCCTGTTTTGCCTCAAATTAGTGCCTCCTTTGCGACATCGGGTGTTTGGTTGGGAGTACTTCTTTCAGCTTACTCATTTGCACAATTTTTTTCAGCACCAATTTTGGGCCAACTGTCGGATCGATATGGGCGAAAGCCATTATTAATTTTAAGTAAGATTGGAACCATCGCATCTTACCTTATCTTGGCGCAAGCAAATTCGTATGCTCTTTTATTAATATCTCGGCTTATTGATGGATTTACGGGCGGAAACATTGCCGTTGCACGTGCTTTTTTAAGTGACATTACAGCACCAGAAAAACGATCCAGAGCCATGGCCATTATTGGGGTGGCCTTCGGCACGGGCTTTATATTTGGTCCTGCCATTGGGGCCTATTGTTACCAATGGTCCAATAACTTCAGTATGGCAGGTTATATAGGGGCATTGCTTTCGTTGGGATCTCTTTTCTTAACGCTTTTTTTAATTCGTGAACCAAACGCAAAAAATGAAACCCGCCATGTGGGCATTAGTAGAAATGTGTTTAAATTACCAATGCCTGTACGCTATTTGCTGCTTATTTCGTTTGTTTCCATGTGCTTGTTTTCTGGATTTGAATCTAGTTTTTCAGTATTTACCGAAAATAAATTTCAATTTAATGAAAGTCAAAACAGCATGTTATTTTTGGTTATTGGAATTTGCGCATTTTTAGTTCAAGGATCATTTACAAAAATCGCCATTAAGCCGATACAAAAAGCCATTCGCTTGGCGTTGTTTTGCATTGGATTGGGGCTGCTTTTAACCAATATTATTCAAGGGGTTATTCTTTCTTTGACAGTTTTAGTATTTTTAATTTTTGGAGTAGCCATTTTAAACACCCATATTCCGGCTGAACTATCTGCCATTAGTAACGACAAAGGGTACATGATGGGACTCTATGAGTCGTCCTCAAGTTTGGCCCGGATTATTGGCCCACTGATCATTTTTTCGACGTTATTTAACCATATTAATACTATTTATTTGAACTTATCCATCATTGCATTTGGTTGTTTACTTTTTAGCATTTTTTTTGCGAAACAATTGTTTAAAATCGATTCAACAGTTAATTGAAAGGACTCAAAATGAAATTTAAAAACAGGCATATAGGAAACTCAAACACTGATACAACGGCCATGCTTGGGGCCATTGGCTATTCAAATTTGGATCAACTTTGCGAGGACGCATTACCCAAAAACATATCGTATCAATTGCCACCATTTCCTGACATGAGTGAAACAGAGTACGATGATTTTTTAAATGCACTTGGTAAAAAAAATAGGCCCAATGTATCGTTAATAGGACAGGGATTTTACCCCAATCATTGCCCAGCAGTCATTCGTAGAAATATTTTAGAAAACCCAAGTTGGTATACTCAATATACGCCATATCAAGCTGAAATTTCTCAGGGAAGACTGGAAGCCTTATTCAACTTTCAAACCATTGTTGCTGAACTTACCAAACTGCCAGTTGCAAATGCGTCTTTATTGGATGAGGGAAATGCGTGCTCAGAAGCCATATTTATGGCATACCAAGCCAATGATTCTACTGGATCCACCTGCTTTATCGATGAGGGTATATCTGACAATAATCTACGTGTGATTCAAACTCGATTCAAATACTTAAATGTTGAAATAGAAGTTGGGAAAATGGCAACCTTTACACCATCAGAAAAGTATTTTTCGGTGGTGGTTCCTCAGTTTTCTTGGGATGGAAAAGCAAACAACCCAGATGAGTTATTTTTAAACGCAAAGCAGCATAACATAACCTGCATTATGACAACCGATCTGTTGGCACTAACACTTTTTACCCCACCAGGTGAATTGCATGCCGACATTGCTGTTGGATCGGCACAACGGTTGGGAACTGCGATGGGCAATGGAGGGCCCTCTGCAGGTTTTATTGCATGCGACACTGGCTTCACTCGATTAATGCCAGGCCGCATTATTGGACTGTCCATTGATAAGTATGGAAATCAAGGGTATAGAATGGCATTGCAAACACGTGAACAACATATTCGAAGAGAGCGGGCAACATCCAATATATGCACGGCCCAATCCTTGTTGGCGATTATCAATAGTTTTTACGTGGTCTATCATGGGCCACATCATTTAAAGCAAATGGCAACCACCATTCATCATAAAGCGTCTTATTTGGCGAATGCCTTTAAAAACTGTGGGTTTAAGGTTAGTCATGATCATTTTTTTGATACCGTAACAGTTCAGGTTCCACATGCGACTGAGTGCACTAAAAAAGCCCTTGCTAAAGGCATTGAGTGGTTCCAAAAAGAAGGCACCATAACCATTGCCTTAAACGAATGTGTGACATCAGAAGACATGATGACTATTTTGGATGCATGTGGCTGTCATAGCACGGACTCAATTCAAGCCATCTCAATTCCAAGAGCACTCAGACGCCATTCAACATATTTAAACCAAGCGGTATTTAACAAGTACCACTCTGAAACATCGCTTTTACGCTATATTAAATCGTTGGAGCACAAAGACATGTCATTAACTCATGCAATGATTCCTCTTGGGTCTTGCACCATGAAGTTAAATGCGACAACCCAGCTTCAGTGTTTGTCGAACCCAAATTTTACACAAATTCACCCACAGAGCAATGACACATTTAAGGAAGGGTATCGATTCGCATTAAATGAATTATCAGATCATCTATCGAAAATAACTGGCTTTGATGACACGTCTTTACAGCCAAACTCTGGTGCTCAAGGTGAATTTTTAGGGTTATTATGCATTCGAGATTATTTTGCCAGTATTGGTGAGGGGCACCGAAACATTGCGTTTGTACCAACATCCGCACATGGAACAAACCCCGCCAGCGCATCACTTTGTGGGTTAACCATTGTTTCCATTAAAACTACTGCAACTGGTGATATCTGCATGGATGACCTAACAGAAAAGATAAAGATGTTTGGCGAATCGTTGGCTGTATTAATGATCACATACCCATCCACGTTTGGGGTGTTTGAATCATCAATTGAAGACGTTTGTGATGCCATTCATGCCGTTGGTGCGCAAGTGTACATGGACGGTGCGAATATGAATGCACAGGTTGGGTTAACCTCGCCGGCTAGCATTGGTGCAGATGTCTGCCACTTGAACTTGCACAAAACATTTTGTATTCCTCATGGCGGCGGCGGACCAGGTGTTGGCCCGGTATGTGTGAAAAGCCATTTGGCGCCATTTTTACCCAAACATTCTGACAATGCCATTGCCAATGCCCCAGATGGAAGCGCAAGCATATGCCTAATATCGTATGCTTACATAAAATTAATGGGATCTGAAGGATTAAAAATAGCAACTCAACAGGCCATTTTAAACGCCAACTATATTGCCAATAAATTAGCACCCCACTATGAAATCTTATACGCAAACAAGAACGGCTGTGTGGCCCATGAATTAATTATCAATTGCAAGCCATTCAAGAAAACAGCAAAAGTAACAGTTGAAGACATCGCCAAACGATTAATGGATTATGGGTTCCATGCACCAACCATGTCATGGCCTGTGCCAGACACATTGATGATAGAGCCTACAGAAAGTGAAAACAAGCAAGAAATTGATCGGTTTTGCAGTGCTTTGATTCAAATAAAAATAGAAATTGATGCAATTGCATCAGGAACTTATGATGCACAGAATAATCCTTTAAAAAATGCGCCTCATACTGCATTTGATATATTTAGCGACTGGAGCTTCCCCTACCCCCAATCCCTTGGCCTATTTCCAGCAGGTCAAAGCAACGGAAAGTTTTGGCCCTCCGTCAACCGAATTAATAATGCCCATGGCGATAGAAATCTGATTTGTTCTTGCCAAAACATTGTGACTCAATCTAATCTTGAGCTATATGAATCAAAAAATGCATGACCAAGACGAAATAAAATCGACAACCAAAACCAACTGCAAGCATTGCAATGAACCCATAAATTTAAAACGACAAAAACGTTTACCTAAAAAATTAATAACCGAACGCCATGGCTTGTATTGGACCGGTTTAGAAAAGGTGTTTTTATTAATTTTTAAGATCCAATGCCCAAAATGCCAAAAAAAATTCAGTTATAAGGTTTTTCAATCCAATTACACCTATAACTAGCCATTGCTAATTAACATTCTATTTGATATTTTCAAGGGGTATGTTTTCCCCAAAACTATTAATAATCGACGACGACGAAACCATATTATTTTCGTTTAAAAGTTTCTTGAATGAACATAAGTTTAGCCTTGAGTTTTCTAAAAATGGAAAAGATGGGCTGGAAAAATTATCATCGTTTCAACCAAACTTGGTTATCGCCGACTATAAAATGCCTGAAATGACTGGCCTTGAATTTATCAAGGCATCCAAAATTTTACATCCCAACACACCAGTTATTATAATGAGCGCATTTGGCGACTCTAATACCAAGCGAGTTTTCTTAGATGAAGGTGCATTTGAGTACATAGAAAAGCCATTTGATATTGAATCGGTGTTGAATTCAATTTCATTAGCACTTGAGTCTTCGCCATTATTCATGGCGAATGAACCAACCCAATACATTGGTGAATCCACCATTATCAAATCCGTTTTCGATCAAATTGATAAAGCTAAAAATACCACCATTACCATGTTAATTGAAGGTGAAAGTGGTACAGGAAAAGACTTAATCGCAAATTATATCCATAATAATAGCCCTGTAGCCAATGGCCCTTTTATTAGCATTAATTGTGCTGCTATACCGGAAAGTCTTATTGAGTCTGAGTTATTTGGGTATGAAAAAGGAGCCTTTACGGGTGCCGATGAGCAAAAGATTGGAAAGTTTGAACACGCAAAAAATGGCACTATATTTTTGGATGAAATTGGAGAATTGCCACTATCCATTCAAGCAAAGTTGCTTCGAATTCTTCAAAATAAAACCATTGAACGAATTGGAGGAGCAAACTCAATTGCGTCAAATGCTCGAATCATAGCCGCAACCAACAAAAACCTGAGGCAAATGGTTGCAGACAAAGACTTTCGAGAGGATTTGTATTACCGACTGACATCGTTTCCACTGCATATTCCGGCATTAAGAAATAGAGAAAATGATATTACACTCATTGCTGACTATTTGCTTCAGCGTTTTTGCACAGAATTTAATAAGAAAAAGAAGTCATTTTCAGACACGGGGCTTAAAGCTCTAAAAAAATATCATTGGCCTGGAAACATTAGAGAGCTTCAAAACATTATATCTCGAATTGTTTTACTTGAATCAAGCAATATTATCCACGCAGAGCATATTTTACCATATTTCCCAAAAACTGAATCCATTGAGACTGAAAATGATATTTCATTTATTACTCAATACACTGAGAAAGAGTTACTTAAACTTCACGCACAAGAAACATTTAAACTTTGCCATTACAATAAGTCTGATGCAGCAAAGCGCCTTGGGATAAATTACCGAACATTAATTAAACGACTAGAAAGCTAAGGTTGTTGGCATATTTTTGGCCCATTTTCATCCTTACAGTCATAATCTTTGTATGTTTCTGCACCCGAGAAAACAATCCCATCAAAACCGGAATTAACCACATTATCAATCAACTGCTTCATATTTGACTTCCAATCCTTTCGCCAATACTTAACATAATGGTCTTTGTCATGCCCCTCAATTCTAGAGTTATCAGCAATTGTTTTGCTTACCCCAATATCCACCCAGTCTGGTTCGAGTTCAGGGTTACTGTTCCAATCCATATTCCAAAATGGTCCGTTTTCCCAAACTTTTGATACATCAATCATGGCATACACCAAACGGTTTATTCCATTAGATTTTTCTTTTAACGACGTAATTTTTTGCAATGACCATGGCGATAGTTCACTTGTATAGCTGTTTTTAGACACTGGTAAAACGATAAGATCATAGCTGGAACCTTGAATTGTTAAAATTTCAGGTTCATCAAGGGCGTAAGATCCATCATATAAGGCAAAGTTCTGTACCTCGCTAATGACGTTTACTGACAATTCAGGGTCATTATTTGGTATATTATTCAGTACTTCGACATCAAATAATTTAGACTCCTCCACTGGATCAATGAAATGTACAACACCATCAACCGGAGATACCTCATTTATAAGAGGGCTGGTCAGAGTTAAATAATCAATGGCAAATATTTTTTTCTCACTTTTTAATTCATCCAACATCCAATCATTTGCATTTTTTATGTTGTCCATTTGAGCGTGTTGATTTTTAGAAAATTGATACTCAAATAAAAAAACAGCATCAATTTCATTCATTAACTCTCCCTTTAGCGCTTTCTCACCGTTATCAAATTGGTCATAGAAAACATCTAAATGGGTTGTTCCAACGGCAAACTCAAGTGCGTTTGATTTTGATTTTGCATATTCAATTAACTCTAGCAATAATTGATGCATGCCATCTTGGTAATTTAATGTTTTGATTTTAACACTAATGCCTGGCTTGTTTACATTCTCCTCATCAAATCTCGTATAAAAAAAAGTATAGTAATAGTTTTTATCTACCATCAGGTTAGACTCATCTAAGAATGAATGTTGACCAGGATGAAATCCACCAAAATGGTTCTTGCCATCATATAAACTTCTAGGTAACTCTATTTCGGATCGAATAATATTCACCATATTTACTTCACTAGAAAACTTAAATGATAAACGTGCGTAATCGACACTGGTATATTGCTGAGTCAGTGTAACGGCGGGAACATTAGATACCGCCTTAGTCGGTGGCTCCAGGTATTTTTTTGAACAAGATACCATTAAAAAAATGGGAAGTATTAATAATAGTTTGAACATTGCTTTGTTATTCCCTATTTTTGTAGGGTTGAAACACACTTTTTTATAATTTAAACTGAAATTCTTTTACAGAGTTATTCGATATTCATTAAACATTGGGAGGGACGTAATGAAAATACGATTAAATATCATACTGTTCGGGTGGTTATTGGTATTACCAGCCTTAGCATTTGGGGAATTTAAAAATGGGCTTCATTTAACAACCATGATGGGCTGCTCTGTATCTGGGCCATCTCCACTGACGATCAAGTTTCAAGACCAGCCACAACAAACGCTGTCTGCCAGGTATAAGAATCGATGCTTTGAAGATTCACATTGGTGGGCCTTTCGGTTAGAAAACTGGAACAATCGCACCGGCATTGGATTTGAGTTAATCCATCATAAAATTTATTTGGCCAATACCACTGATTTGGTTGAATCGTTTAGTGTGTCTGATGGGTATAATTTGTTATTTTTAAACTTTGCAAAACAAATTGAACAGACCAATTACCGAGTTGGGGTTGGGGTTGTATTGGGGCACATGGACGTCACCATCAAGGGCCGTGATCGTTTTATTCGAAAAGGGTTTAAAGGGCACTACCTTACTGGCCCAGCATTTCAACTGAATGTTGAGCGTATTCTTTGGGAGTCAGACCGTCATTTTGTATCGCTTGATTCAAAATTTACTGCGGCTTATGCTGAAATTCCAATTTCATCCAACCCAAATGAACTGGCCATTGCACCAGACTATGCTGTGCATTTTAGTCTGGCCTTGGGTTCTAAACCCATACAACATAAAGATCCAACATTTAAGGATCGCATGCTTTACATGGCCCCCATGGTTTACCCAATTACGGTAGGAACTGTTATTGGGACTGGACTTTTACCAAACGAATAAAAAACAATTTAATGGACTGGCCCACCTCTTTGTGGGCCAGTCGTTCATTCAACACCTGGTGTCACGCTCTACCAAATATGCTTTTTTTTGATACACTAAATCTATGTTAAATAAGTTTAACGTAAAAAAACGATTAAGAGACGCGGTGATTGACATGTTTAGCCATGGCAATGATCCAATGAAACATACATTTTCATTTAAAGGCGACCCGGGCCTTTTTGGTCCCTCATCCGTGACATGGCGAATTATTAGCGATGTTTCTGGGTTTATGGGGGGAATACGTGCATTATATTTGCAGGCTGCACATCCGGAAGTTGTCGCAGGGGTTTACCAGCATTCAAATTACAGAGAAGATCCATTTGGTCGATTATCCCGAACAGGGGACTATGTCGCCGTCACGGCCTTTGGGGCAACCCCAGAGGTTACCAAAATGATAGACCACGTCAAACGAATGCACCATAAAGTAACTGGCATATCCGCACGAAATAAACCCTATGCTGGAAACGATCCAGCGTTGGCGTCCTGGGTGCATAATTCGTTGGTGGATTCCTTTTTAGTGGCCTACCAGCTATTTGGGGATCAGCCATTATCCAAGCAAGATGCCGATGCATTTGTTAACGAGCAAACAACTATTGGTCGATTAATGGGTGCAAATGAGTTGCCACCCACGGCTAACGACTTAACCCATTGGATTAACAACCACCCGAATATGGCATCAACAATTGAGACAGCGTCTGTTTTAAAATTTCTAAATCACCCACCCCTTCCACCAACCGTTCGCTTAGGGTATTCACTTCTAAAAGATGCTGCCATTGGCTCATTTCACTCAAAGGTTCAAGCCATTATTAATCATCACCCTACCCGACTTTGGAAAGCAAAAGGTCATTTTTTCATCACCTTAATGCGAAAATCATTGGGGTTTTCTCCAGCAAGAGATATCGCATTACAGCGGATAGCAATGACGCCATAATCCATCGATGATTCTAATATGCGTTGCACTTGAAAAAGAAATTCCCAAGGAATTCAAAGAACAGTACCCCAATCATTGGTTCAGGTTATCGGGATTAAAATCGGGGCAGATCAATCAGATTAAGCACCAAGCAGTTATTGTAGTTGTTACTGGTGTCGGCCAAAATGCACAGGATTCATTACGTTGGCTTCTTCAACATATTACGCCCAAAGAAATCATCAATATTGGGACTGCAGGATCAACCACATTATCAAAACACCATTGGGTGATGTTGACCCAAGTCACTCATGAAATGACAACATTTCATTGCCATTACCAAACATCACTACCCATTCCCTACCATCAGTTTCCCCAAGCAGAAGGACGAACTGTGTCATCAATTTCTTATGCTGCACAAGGGGGTGCAATTGATATGGAAGCGTTTTTTTTGGCGGCTGTGTCACACGATCAAGGCATTACGTTTACGTCATTTAAATACATTACAGATGCCAATAATACAAATACTGAGTCAGATTTTAATGCATCTTTAACCTGCTTTCATTCCGAATTTTTAACATTGCTATCCTATTGCTTTGAACCCAGTACTGGCATATCCGTAATTATTCCAACCTTTAATCGACACCAATCGCTAACACGTGCATTAAATTCGGTTTTAAACCAATCACACCCTGCACAAGAAGTGCTTGTTGTTGATGATGGGTCTAACCCTGCCGTAACCAGTCCATCCAATCATGTCAATGTGATTGCATTAACTAAAAACCATGGGGTATCTTACGCTCGAAACGTTGGCATAGCAGCATCCAAAGCGCCATGGCTTTGTTTTTTAGATTCGGATGATGAATGGTCAACAAATCATTTAGAAACATTAAACAACCACATAATAGAGCACCCGTTATGCCGTTGGGCACAAACAGATGAGCAATGGATTCGAAATGGTCGTCCATTTAACAAAAAAAAGTACCATCAAAAGCCAAACGGTTGGGCATTTGAGCCATCCCTTCATCGATGCCTCGTTTCCCCATCCGCGGTAATGGTCCATCGCCATTTATTCGATTGGTTTGGGACGTTTAATGAAGACTTACCCGCGTGCGAAGATTACGATTTATGGCTTCGACTGCTTCGATTTTTACCTGTAGGATTTGCAAATGAAGTAACAATGACAAAATATGGTGGTCACTCTGATCAGTTATCGTCCATGCCGCTACTGGATAAATACCGTGTAAGAGTCTTGATTGCCCTTCACAGGGATGAACATGTTCCTCAACGTCGTAAACAAATTGAAACCATGCTTCAGTTTAAATTAAAGATATTATTGGATGGCGCAACCAAACGATATCAAACAACTGAAGTCGCAGAATACACGAAAATTATGCACGAAATTCAGCATCAATGATTACCCCAATGTAAGAACAATTGGCAATAAATACGCAAAAAATAAACCAATGGCATAAATAATAACACTAATCGTCCAAATCGTTTGGCTCCAATCTTTTGTTGAGTTGCACGTGGCGGCACTGTCCGGTTGGCATATTCCTTGTTGGGTGGAGAGAGCTAGTAATTTTGAGATCAACAAAAGTGCCCCTGCAAAAATAAACAGCCAAACTTTATGTTTTGATAACCAAATAAGCTGAGGGAACACTGATGTTAGGCTAGCAACGGCAGCACCCGCGCCAATCGCCACAAGCAATGCTGGAAGTGCGCAACAAAACAACGTAGAAGTGGACGCAAATAGGCTCAAAAAAGGGGTGATTTTTTTAAAAAAAGATGGCATTACTTTGTTGTTGCCTTGCTTTTATTGTTGCGCGTAATGCGGCCGACGGTATAGCCAGAATCTGTTATTATGGTTTTAATATCGTTGTCTTGAATATGTTGATCTACCTTCAGATTCAGCCGAACACTTGATGCATCTAAGTTGACATGGACATCATCAATTGCTGGGTGTCGCTCAAATGATTTTTGAATCCCATGGGCGCAAAATGAGCAGACCATGCCTGTGACTTCAATATCAACATCATACGTTTTTGTCGAATTGACAACAGGTCCAGCTTCCTTAACATTTGAATGAAGCTTTGCCTTCTTTTTTGTATGAGAGTGTTGCTCCATGGCATGAGTCTGGGTTGGTGGCGTTGGGTTTGTTTCCATTGCCGTAGCATTTCCGCTTAACAGCCCAATAATGATAGCTATTGCAAATAAATAATTCATTGATTAACTCCTTTTTAAAAATGTATCATGCTGGTTATTAAAAAATCGTTCCTTAAGTTGGTACCAAATTCAACTAAGATATTGCCCTTAAAAAGGCGAATAACTGGCATCACACTTGCAGTTGATGTACGATAATCGTTGTAGCTCGTCAACTGAAGCATGAGCCAAGTATGAATATCATCATAATCACCAATATATGGGGCTATTCCAAGCCTAATTTCGCCCATTTTTACGTTATGGATTGTGGTATTCGAAAAAGGACCACTAAATAGCTCATGGTAATTGGCCATAAATAAATACCGACGGGTTTCCCAATCAAATTGACCACCAAGGTGCATAATCATTGGTTGAGTTTTTAATAAATGATCAACCCCAATTCCAAAAAAACCATAAATATTTGATTGAACGCCTACTCCGTTGAATCGTTTTATTAGATGGTTAGATTGAACCATTAGCCAGTGATCATACCGAGTCGTAATTTCATGAACACCAACTGATTGGTGATTGGATATGCTTACGTGTGCCTTGCTATGTTGGACATTTGATCCTAACCTAACGCTAAACACCCGTCCACCTTTCCAAATTACTGGGTGTGCCATGGCTTGGACATTAATCATAACACCCAAAAGAAATGTATAAAAGCAGGTGTACTTCACCAAAACACTATATATTAACCATGCTAATTTTGGCCAGGGCCACTGTTTGATGCATCCGTAGGGTTGTGCAATACTTGAATGATGATGTTAAGTTCAGCAGTAGACGCGTTTAATAATGCCTACGGGTCTTGGCAAATGGATAGTGTTTCTGACACCTTATTAAACAGTATTCAATCCCACGGCATTTTAGTGCCAATTTCATGTATTAAAACAGACGATTCCCTTACCATTATCGACGGATTCAAGCGGTTTCGTGCAGCTAAGCACCTTAAAATAACGCATATCCCCTATGCTGTTGTAACCACAGACCTGCCACCAGAAACCTTAATTTTTAACTTGCATCAATCTCAAGTATGTTCATCAGCAATGCACAAAATTCGTTTCCTTAGCGCGTTAAAATGTACCATCGATTCCGAACACATGAGCATGGTTGGCTTGCCCTATTACTCACACATTAAAAAAGATATTGCTAAGATTACTGCTTTACCCGAATCAGCACAGTTATTTTTGCATCAAAAAGGATTTTCTTTAAAAGAAATGGTGAACCTTATCCACCATTCACCAGATGTGTTTCTTACTGTATTGGCATCTGATCCCTTTTTTAATTTTAGTAAACGCACATTGGATCATGTGGTATTGAGCATTATCAATTTAATGAAACGCCATCAATTAACCATTCAACAGATTTTTAGCCAAACCCAATACTCTGAGATTATGAACAAAGACATAACCGCATCCCAACGGTTGACTCAATGGGTTGCATGCATCAACCAATGTGAAAACCCCACCCTTTTGGCTCACCAAAGCAGCATACATGATGCCTTGAACAAGATTGAACTCCCAGCGAAACTTACCTTTGATACCACATTGGAACATGCGGGAGTTACCATTCAAACCACCATCAACTCCGAAAAAGAATTAAGCGATTTTACCAGTGCTTTATCAAACACAAGATTAAAGAAACAGTTGTTGCACGCAGTATCATTAACATGACAAACTCATACTACAGAGACGGTAAAAAAAAGGTTGACTTTGTTCCCTATAAAGGGGAAAAAATGGACACATGTGCCACCATTCACGATGAATATGTATGTTGCAATGTCAAAGTATTAAAGTCAGTTAGCAATTGCCCATTTGATTGCAGTTATTGTTTTTTGCAAAACTACCTAACCAACCCTCAATTAGAGGTTGTGGATGACATTACCCGATTAATGCAAGAAATTGAAATCAAAACAACCGCTCAGCCTTGGCGTTTTTTTAGAATCGGCACTTGGGAATTGGGCGACTCACTGGCCTTAGAAGAACAAACGGGTCAAGCAAAACAACTCATTGAACACTTTAAAGATATTCCAAATGCCGTGTTGGAGTTAAAAACAAAGTCCAATGTGGTGGACCCAATATTAGATTGTGTTCATCACCAAAAAACCGTTGTATCCTGGTCAATGAATACCCCTTTCATTATTGATACCGAAGAACATAAGACCGCATCGTTTGATGAACGAATAACTGCAATAAAAAAAGTAGTGGATGCCGGGTACTTGGTTGGGCTTCATTTTGACCCAATGATTCTGTACTCAGACTGGAAGCAAGATTATCTTAAATGCCTGGATGCATGTCGAAATGTATTACCGCCAGAACATGTTGCTTGGATATCCATTGGGTCACTGCGGTTTAACCCAGAACAAAAACGTTTGATTGAAAATAACTTTCGTGGCTCAGACATCACCTGCCAGGAAATGGTCAAAGGGTCTGATAATAAAATGCGGTATGTAAAGCCAATGCGTATTCAAATGTACCAGCACATGATGGCCAATATTCGACGCCTTTGGGGGGAAAATGCATTTGTTTACTTATGCATGGAGCGTTGGGATATCTGGGATAAAGTCATGGATATCCAACCCAGAAGCATCGGTGAGCTGGATTTCATGTTTGCAGATTATTTTCATACAACATTTCCTACCATAAACCCACAAATTCCAAACATCGATCTTTATAAAAAATATCAGTCAACATAAACCTAACACAGTTGGATGGTTTGTGTTTTTTCGGCATGGCAAATTGTTACCGGACGTATTTAAAGATATCGTTTAATAACTTTTCGTAGGTTTCATCGCGCTTATCTTGGTTGGTTGAAATAAGCCCCTTTGACATTGAATCTTGCATGTGGGTCTTAATAAGCATTTTCATTACCATTCGAAGAGCTTCATAGCTTGCTGTAATTTGAATCATAATATCCTCTACGGATCGATCATCATCAACCATTCCGGATATCCCACGAATTCGACCTTCAATGCGTTTTAATTTATCGATTAGGCTTTTTTTATCTTCTTTTGTTATGGTGTCCGTCATGTATGCTAGTGTCATTATTTATCTCCTATTGCCAATGGTATTAGTGTAACAAACCAGTGGGTGTTTTTCATTCATTATTGTGCTTGATTGCACATATCCAAATAAAGGGACTCGAGCCGCTTTCCAGTTTCAAGGTATGAATATGATCTTCCGACATCTTTTGAATAATTAGAGTAATCCAGGCGACGGCTTGTATTTCGAATCAGTGACAATGCAGCATTGGCATATTCATTCAGATCTTCATTGGTTAAAATGCCGGACTTTAAATGATGGACCACATTTTTTATGCCCATTTCATTTAATCCAACCACAGGTGTCCCACACATCATGGCTTCGACAGCCGTTAACCCCTGGGTTTCAGTTTTTGATGGAAACAACATAATATCTGCAGCGTGATATGCCTTAAAAACATCACATTTGTCCAAATACCCTGTAAAGGTTACATGGTTAGATAACCCTAAGTCATCCACTTTTTTTTCAGAGCTTTTTCGTTCAGGGCCGTCGCCAATGATTGTTAGATAAACATTGGGTTCTTCCATACGAATTTTGTGAAAGGCGTCAATTAAAAAAGCAATGTTTTTCTCAAGCCCAACCCGACCAACAAACAGGCAATTTATTGACTTTTGTTTCATAAATGATTGCTTAAATAAATCAATTTCTTTATCCGTGGGTTGATAAGGATTGATGCCACTGGGAAGGGTAATTAGTTCATGCCGAATGTTATATGAATCCAATAACGCTTTCATTTCATTTGTCGGCACAATAATTTTATCGCAAGCATTGCAAAACCGTTGTGATTCCTTTTTTGCAAATTTATACACCCATTTTTCAGGTAGAATTGGCACATAGTGCAAGTATTTTTCAAAGTAGGTGTGGTAGGTATGCACCACAGGCACCCCACATTTTTTTGCAATTTTTAGCCCAATATTTCCCATAGTAAATGGTGTATGAATATGGATAACATCCAGTTTTAAGGCCTCAATTTGTTTTAGTTTCGATTGAAATGGCAGAACAAGTCGGTATTCGTTCTGAAATGGGTATACAACAGAGGGAAAACGCCACACCGTGCTGGTGGACGTTACTTTGGGTTTAACGTTTGGGCAAAACACAATCACCTCATGTTTTGGGGTAAGGTAATCAATGGACGCCTGAATGCTGGTAACAACGCCATTAATTTGAGGAAAGTAGGTATCTGTGAATATGCCAATTTTCATATTTTTTAATTATATTTTTTTTACTTAAATCTGTGTAGTTATTATTGTATAGTTGTTGTATGAAAAAATTAAATATTTATGTTATTGCTGAGTCGTTTGTTGGTGAAGCTAACGGTGTTACAACCGCCATTCTTGAATTATTTGAGTCACTAAAAAAAAGCGATTCATTTAACGTTGTTGATTCGCCAAATGATGCCGATATCATTCATGCACATACCATTGGACTGGACTATGTATTTAAGTCATTTAAATACAAGAAAAAAATGGTGGTATCCGCACATGTCGTGCCAGATTCCTTCATTGGCAGTTTAATTTTAAGTGAGTTGTGGCGCCCCATCGCAAAACAATACTTAAAATATGTATACAATCGATCAAAGGAAGTCATTGCGGTATCCCCAGTGGTAAAAACTGAGCTTGAGGCTATCGGTGTAAGATCAAAAATTCATGTGCTATGCAATAGTGTTAACCGACAAAAGTTTAGCCAATCAAATGAATTAAGAGCCACATTCAGAAAAAAGTTAAACCTAACCAATGAGTTTGTTGTGACATGTGTTGGGCAAATTCAACCAAGAAAAGGAATCTATGACTTTATTGATACAGCAAAAAAATGCCCTGACATTACATTCGTTTGGGTGGGTGGCACACCATTTAAAGGGTTAACGGCTGAATATAAAAAATTGCAAACAGTTGTAAAGGACGCTCCTAAAAACATTATTTTTACTGGGATTGTCGATTTTGATGACATGCCGGGCTATTATGCCATGTCCGATGTCTTTTTTATGCCAAGTTTTCAGGAAAATTTTGCATTTGCTACCATTGAAGCCAGTTCGGTTAAGCTTCCATTGGTGCTTCGTGACAACGTTGAGTACCCATCTTCCTTGTTTACCCATTACCTTAAAGGTAAAAACGCGGATGAATTTTCAGCCATTATTTCAAAATTGTATCAAGATTCTGACCACTTCAATCACTGGCAAAATGAATCTGAAACGTTGGCCAGCAAATACTCTTTGGATGCCTACATGATCAATCTTAAAAATATTTATGAGGGGTTATTGAATAAGGTTTGATACGCCCAAACAAAAAGGCCGGCTGACCAAGCAAATCCTTCTTCGCTTTTATAAAACAAGCGCTTCACTGGTTCACCTGTTCGATTATAAACTTCATAGACACTGTTATCACGAATGATTTTTTGTGACATGGCCATTAAACAGTCCATTGCCATTCCAGTTTCATTGTTATTGTGCAATGCCACACTTGAAATGCATGAAATCCAAAACCATATCAACCCATTGTGATAATCTTTTAACCCAATAAATAAAAACGGGGGGTAGATATCTTTCCACGAATATTGACGGTGTACAACTGGAAACCCAAAGGGAGTCATCACCTTTTCTTTGGATAAATAGTGAATAATCGCCGTTGATTGTGACGGCTCAGAAATATTAAACAACATGGCCAGCATATTCCCTTCAACAGAAAATGTGGTTTGAGTTTTTGTGCTGCTTACCCAATCATTAAAGTAATTTCCATTCCAAAACGTGCGTGTAATGTCAGCTTTAACCTGTGCCAATTGATCCTTAAACATTGCTGAATCTAGTGATTCGCCCAATGCATTTGCAATATGTATTTTGGCGTTAATCGCTTCAAAATAAAGCACATTTGTGTACAAGACAACGCCCCGTTTTTTTACACTATCGGCCCAGCCCGCGTATGGGCCTTCAACAACCAATCCGTTGCTTAAATATGCATCATAAAAATGAAGGGCACGTTTGAGCTTCTGATAGTGATTTTTTGCAAATTCAATGTCGCCTGTCTTTTTTAGGTACTTATTAAATAAAATAAGAATCAATGCATTTGAATCCATGGGAATGGATACATATTTATCTTCAATATAGGTTGGGCCTTGTGGCCCTTTTAGGCCAATGTACTTTAACAAAAAATATTTTTGCCCAATTCGTAATGGGCATTGTCCCTTGTCATTCATGTGGTTAAGCGTATGGCTTAAAAATTGCTGAACGATTGCAGTATCATTAATCTCTAACGCTCCCCAGCTGGCAAAACATGAATCACGAACCCAAACATCAGAAAAGTGGGTTTGCCCAGCATTAATTCCATGGGTATTATAGGCGTTTTTAAGAACAGTTTCACAAATAGTGAATGCTTTTTTTAACGTGTCATTCTGAATAATATCGGATGAAACGGATGTGCTTGGATTGTTGCTCATGTTATCTATTATTCCCCAAACGAACCATTTTAAACACTATTTTTTGATCGAAACTCAAATTTCATCCCCACCCCGGTTGAATTTGGAAAAAATTCTCGAAATGCGCGTTCAAAGTTTCGCAAGAACGACTGACTAAGCAAGCGTTTATCATTCACTTTAAAAACAAATTGGGGGGGGCATGCTGATACTTGTGTAGCATAATACACTTTAAATTGTTTTCCTTTTTTAGACGGGGGATGATTTATTTCAAAAAAATGTTCGAGAAACCGGTTCAATTCCCCAGTTGGTATGCGATGTTGGGATGCCTCGTGAACGCCCTTTATGACACGAAGAACCGATTGAATATTATGTTTTTCTTTGGCGGATCCCATAATGATTGGGTAGTACTTTAACTGGGGCACTTGGTATTGCAACATGCCAATAATATCGTTTCTTGTTTGGTCTGATTTAACCTGGGTATCCCATTTATTGACAAACACAACCATATTTTTACTTAACTTAAAAATATGGTTGAGTATCTTTTTATCTTGATCGGCCAACAAATCTTGAACATCCACCATAAACAATACGACATTTGATGACTCAATGGCTTTTTCAGTTCGAACAATTGAGAAATACTCAATGGTATCTGTGATTTTACGGCGCTTCCGTATGCCAGCTGTATCCATAAATGTTACCCACTCGTTATCAACCATGCACCTTGATTCATTTATATCTCGTGTGGTGCCCATGACATCATCAACCAAGGCTTTATTCTGGTTAAAAATGGCGTTATAAAGCGATGATTTACCCACATTGGGTTTGCCTATCAATGACACTCGAATGGATTCCTCAATATGGTCATCGTCTTGATGCAACAAATCCACGGTAATATCATCCAAAACATCGCCAATGCCATTCCCTTGAATTGCAGATACTGGGTAAAATGGCGATACACCATAGGTGTAAAACGCATGCAAATCCTGCTGACGTTCAAAATTGTCAACTTTATTAATTAGTAGCATGACCTTATGCTGAAATGGCTTTAACCATTGGTTGATATCAAGGTCTAATGGGTGTTCTGGAAAATTAAAATCCACCATAAATAAAATTTTGTGGGATTGGATAAGTTCCTGTTCAACCAATTGATTGATGTTTTTTTGGTAATGATTGGAATTATCTTTTGAAAAATCCAGCCCGCCAGTATCGCAAATTTTAAAGGCTTTTCCATTCCAAATGATGTCAAAATATCGAACATCCCTGGTAACGCCTTCCTCTCGAGCTGTAATGGCGATATTCTTCCCTAACAAACGATTTAAAAATGATGATTTCCCAACATTTGGGCGGCCTAGGATCACTATCTTTTTCATACCGTCAATTTATCGGAGTTTAAATGGCTTTGCAACAAAAGACCTCCAAAACATTGGACACGTGTTGATAGCCAGTAAAA
Source organism: Candidatus Margulisiibacteriota bacterium (assembly GCA_016779165.1). GTDB lineage: Bacteria > Margulisbacteria > Marinamargulisbacteria > UBA817 > UBA817 > UBA817. The sequence goes on from JADHOE010000004.1 coordinate 52,838, forward strand.
AAAGAGGGTTTATCTAGTCAAACTTAAAGTACCGTCAAACGTTCGGTAGAATGAACAAGGTTATCCCATGCTGTACTACGCCCATTAGTCAATGATTCTTGAAAATCTCTACAATTAATTTAGATAAACTAATCCATATTGATGACACTTGATAAAAATCATAATATCTCGTAAAACTACATGTGAAGGATGTGATTAACTATGACAACTAGTAACAATTTAAAATGTTTAGCCATTGCTGGAGCAGCTTCACTAGCAGCTGTTACCCCCCCCCCAACAAATAATAATTTTTGTGGCTACACTTTAACGCAAATTACACCTGAACATAAAAAAAATTTTCTTACCGGAGTTTCTCCCGAATATGATAAATGCTTGAATCTTACAACATCCAAGTGTCATGAGAAAAACAATAAAAACAACTACGTTTCTAGACCTTATGGCCTTGTTGGTGAGGAAATACATTGCCCGCCAGAGGTCTTCCCTCTTACAGACACTGTCCTAGAAACAGCATCAGTTGGATCTTTAGTTATTTATGATGCAAACAATCACCAACCGTATGCTCATGACGTTTTTTTTGATAAATTTAAACCAATTGGAGGACTTAAACCAGGAGAAGTCTATACAGAAAACGTAGGCCCTAATTATTATGCAAAGGAAGGTGACCCGATAAATGTATCTGCAACTCCAGGATTTACACCAGTAGCTACAGTAATAAGTTGTGATGAGAAAGGCAATATAACATTTGTTGTTTTACCATCAATTGACACTCGTAGTTTTTCAGATAATACGTGTTTTGATAATACGTGCAAAAAAAAATAAGAGCATTGATTGATTCAATTTGATTAATACAGAATAAAATAAACAAATAGCGGCGGCTATTACTCAGAATTTCGTTTGCAATTTCAACCCATTGGAAGGTTAGTAGATGTAAGGTTGAATACAAGGGTAATGTTTAGCTTATGTGGCCATGGTTACCGGCAACATGCTGCCATTAAGAAGTCGTAATGATTTCATGACATTCTTTCGCATATTCTGATGCATCAGTTTGAAAAAAAAGTGCAGGGTAATTTAAATTGTTTTATAATAACGGCCTATGAATCTATTGGAATCTTACAACAAAGTCTGTTCAGCAGATGTTTCTTTAGTGGCTAAGGAAACCCCGCTTCAATTAGCACCCATATTATCTAAAAAACTTAATCATCAGATTTGGATGAAGCGGGAAGACATGCAGCCGGTATTTTCGTTTAAATGCCGAGGTGCGCACAATAAAATTCGTCAATTGGCGGATGATCAAAAAAGAGCAGGCATTATTGCAGCATCTGCCGGAAACCATGCCCAAGGGGTTGCATTAAGTGCGCAAAAACTAAACATAGCATGCACCATTGTTATGCCAACCACGACGCCAAAGATAAAAGTGGATGCTGTGTCGGCGTTGGGAGCAATCACTGTGCTATTTGGTGATTCATACGACGATGCCTACGAGCACGCGCTAGGTCTATCAAAAACAACACATCAATTGTTCATTCACCCCTACGATGACCCGGATGTCATTGCTGGGCAAGGCACCATTGCACTTGAAATTATTCAGCAATTGAAAACTCCAATTGATGCCATTTTTGTGGCTGTTGGTGGTGGTGGTTTATTGGCGGGTGTTTTGTCTGTGTTTAAAGTGGTAAGCCCCTCAACAAAAGTCATCGGCGTAGAGCCAGAAAACTCCAATTGCTTAGCCGTTGCTTTAAAAGAGAATAAACGGGTCAAATTAAAATCAGTTGGCATTTTTACCGATGGTGTTGCTGTAAAGCAAATTGGAGAAACCACATTTCCTCTGATTAAAGATCACATTGATGGGGTAATTTGTGTGAGCATTGATGAAATTTGTGCAGCAATCAAAGACATTTATAATGAAACTAGAGGCATTGTTGAGCCTGCCGGGGCCTTATCCATGGCCGGATTAAAACAGTACATTAAACAGCACCCAAACGAAAGTAATCTTAATCTTGTTGCCATTAATTGTGGCGCAAACATGAACTTTGATCGACTTCGGCACATTGCTGAACGAACAGAAATTGGTGAAAACAAAGAACTGTTGTTGTGTGTTGAATTGGATGAAGCCCCAGGTTCACTTTTTAAATTTTGCACCCATTTAAACAACAGAACCATTACAGAATTTAATTATCGCTTTCAGTCCAATCGGTTGGGGCGTGTGTT
>JADHOE010000005.1 GCA_016779165.1 Candidatus Margulisiibacteriota bacterium
TTCGATATTGGAAATGTGCTTTTTGGGTACGACCCGCACTATATTTTAAACCAACTGTTGCCTGAAAATGCTCACCATCAACAATATTTGGACCACTTTATTCATGCTCAAGTGTGGCAGGACTTAGACCGTGGTACGGTGGATGAATCTGCGTTGGTGGACATGTTGGTGAACCGCATTGACGACCCCAATTTGGATGATAATTTGCATGTTATTCTTCAAAATTTTATTCATCATTTGCATTTAATTGAAGGGTCTAGGACGATTTTTTTGGCGCTAAATAAGACTTACCCCATGTACTTGCTGTCTAATTTTCAGGCGGTGCCGTTTTCAAAACTCCGAGAAATTCACCCATTCTTGTACATGGCGGATGGGGCCATTATATCGGCACACCATCAACTCATGAAGCCAGAACCAGCCATTTACCAAAAATTGCTAAAGAAATACCAGTTAGTGCCCAGCGAAACCGTGTTTATTGATGACTTGCCCGAAAACATTGCCGCGGCCAAGGCCTTGGGAATGCATGGCATTGTGTTTCAATCCCCCGATGCCCTGGCCAATGAATTGGAACGTTTGGGGGTTGCCGTTTAAGGTGACAGCGCTTGTGCCACATGCGGTAGTTTAGTGGCCCTTAACCTCGCCCAGCGCTAGTGTTTTTCGAAAACCGACGATCAATATAGTCGTCTAAAATCGCCATAAAATCTTGGGTAATGGTATCGCCCTTTAGGGTGGTTGCCAGTTTGCCATCAATGTAAACCGGGGCCGTTGGGTGTTCCCGAAGGCCAGGTAAGCTGATGCCAATGTTGGCGTATTTGCTTTCGCCAGGGCCATTCACCACGCACCCCATAACAGCAATTTTAAGCGATTCAACCCCCGGGTACTTGGGGCGCCATTCGTTGATTTTTTCGTCAATGCGTTGGTTGACATCTTGGGCCAAATGAATAAAATAGTCGGAATCGGTGCGTCCACAGCCGGGGCAACTGGTCACGCTGGGTTTAAAATAACGAAAGCCCATGGTTTGAAGCAACTGGGTGCACACGTCAACCTCTCGGGAGCGTGGTTTGCCAGGTTCTGGGGTCAACGATACGCGTATGGTATCCCCAATCCCTTGCTGCAACAAAATGCCCAATGCCGCCGCTGAACACGTAATGCCCTTAATGCCGGTACCAGCTTCGGTTAAACCCAAATGAATGGGGCATGGAATCAAAGGTGCCAGGGTTTCGTAAGCCGATATCATGTCCTGTATTTCTGACATTTTGGCGCTCACCACCAAGTGGGTGTCGGGCAAGCCCAAGGCAAGGGCTGCATCCACACTGCGTTGGGCCGATTCAATCATGGTGTCAATCATAATGGCATTGAAGGGTTTCGGGGTGCTGCGTTTGGCGTTGGCGTCCATGTGAGCGTCAAGCAGTGATTGATCAATAGACCCCCAGTTCACCCCAATGCGTACTGGGCGATTGTTGTCGATGGCCACTTTGATCATGGTGGCAAAATTGTCGTCGCGTTTTTGGCCCTTGCCCACATTGCCGGGGTTAATTCGGTATTTCGCCAGTGCTTGGGCCGCCGCTGGGCATTTGGTTAACAATATGTGCCCATTGTAATGAAAGTCCCCAACAATGGGTGTGTTGTAGCCGTCGTCTCGCAGTTGCTGAACAATATCCGGCACGGCGGTGGCGGCATCCATGTCGTTCACAGTAATGCGCACCAATTCGGACCCAGCATCCGCCAATAATTTGATTTGGGCCACAGTGTCGGCCACGTTTTGGGTGACTGTATTGGTCATTGATTGAATAACGATGGGGTGATTGGACCCCATCATCACACCACCGATAGTAACTGTGGGTGTTTTTCGCCGTTGAATCTGCTTCATGGTGCTTGTATTGTAGCATGCATTGCATGGGCAACCAACGGCTTTTGCGTCAGCATAAACTGCCCCAAATCATTGAGTGTAAGGGGCAATACCTCGACCCTTACCCCAGCTGATTTGGCATGTTCAACGGCCGTGGCATAGGCAGGGTCAATGTGTGCGGCCGCTTCAACTTCGGTGGCATCGCCGCGTTGTAGCACATACAATACCACCGCATCATGCCCGCTTTGGCACAATTCAGCCAGCTGATTCACATGCTTCGTGGCGCGTGCCGATACAGCGTCAGGGAACAGCCCCATGCCGTTGGCCACGTAGCTCACGGATTTGACTTCAACGAAGGTATGCTTGGTGGCACTGGTGTGCAAAAAATCAATGCGGCTTCCTTGTGCATGGGGGACTTCCGATTGCCATTGCGATTTGCAAAGGGATGGAAACACCACCCCGCATTCAATGGCCGAGGATGCAATGGCGTTTGCAATGCCAGGGTTGACCCCCACCCAGCACTGACCATTGTGCAACATGTCCAGCCGGTATGGGTACTTTCGTTTGCCCATGCCTAAGTGCGTCAATCGAACACGGCTGCCTGGGGCTGAACAGGTTAACATTCGGCCAGGGTTGGGGCAATGGGCCACAACGGTTTCTCCCGAGTCCAATTGAACATCGGCTAAAAATCGTTTGTATCGGCGAATCAATGTCCCAAACGCATGATCGTTTGGCAATTTAAGGATGATCATGTGCATACTATATATGGTTTCAAACCATGATGCCAACCCATGGGTGAATAGGTAATTGCAATGATTAAATCGCCTTGGGAATTAAAAAAAACATCGATAAGATTCAATAATGACCAATGAAGTTGCAATCATAGGTGGTGGTTGTGCCGGGCTTGCCTGTGCCATTCGATTAAAGGAACGCAATATTCCATTTAAATTGTTTGAGGCAAGCAGTAAGCTTGGTGGTCGCGTTAGTTCCGAGGTGACGGGGGATTTTATGATTGATAAGGGGTTTCAGGTGTTGTTGCCTCATTACAAAACAGCCAAAAAGTTGTTGGATTATAAAGCGCTTGACTTGTGCAAATACCCAAAGGGGGCTAGCATATTAACCCCAAATGGAACGCAGTGGTTTGGTCTTCAATTACCGCCTCATTTAAAAGCAGGCGAAAAACTTAAGCCAACGTATCGAGATTACATGCAGCTGGGGCTTGATGTCATGTGTGGGGCATTTCCGCCAAAAAAGCCCAGTGGTGCAACGGTGGATCATTTTTTGGCCAATTATTCCACCCATTTTGCCAATCAATTTTTAATTCCATTTTTTCGTGGGGTGTTTCTCGATCCCAATTGTGAAAAAAGTTCCAATCAATTTCAATATTACTTGCATGCCTTTTTAAGGGGTGGGGCGGCCATTCCCGCCAAGGGCATGGCCACTATTCCCTTGCAGTTGGCCAGCCAACTGCCAGACCATTCCATTGAATATAAGTCAACAGTGACCGCCATTCACAACAATACCGTTACGGTGAATGCCAATGTGCATTCCTTCAAACACATTGTGCTTGCTACTGATTTGTCGAATGCGCATCGGCTGTTGAATCAACCCTTGCCTAAAACCCCATGGTTGGGGGTGCATAATGTGATATTTTCCAAAAAAGGCAACACCCAGTTGGCCCCACTAACCTTGGTTGCCCGACCGTCAATTATTTCTCATATCAATGTTCCTACCTTGGTATCTAAATCATTGGGCCCTATCGGCACGCATGTTGTGAATGTGAGCTTGTTTGATCATCACGACCCTGCAGATGTGCAGAGGGAGTTGGTTGCACTCACCAATGAGTCTGATTGGGAATTTTTGCATGCCAATGCCATTCAAAATGCACTGCCAAAATACCAGTTAACCCCCATAATCACACCAAATGTTTCCATTTGTGGGGACTGGATGTCAACCATTCAATCGATCGAGGGGGCCTTGCATTCTGGTTACAACGTCCCCTTACCGTTTTAAGGTTTTTGGCTTTGCAATGCCAATCACGCCCATGCCAATGCGGGGTCCGGCATTGCCTGCGGGCTGTTCACCGGTGTCAGGGTTGGCATGAACCACCACGCTTCGGCCAATAATGGGGTTTCTAACCCCAGCAATGGTAATGGTGGTGTCGAGCATTTTAAACAAGGCGTCTCCGTTATCATTCGCGGTTATATTGCCGAACGATCCGGCATGTCGGTTGGGGTTGGGGGGCAACCCATGGCGGTGTTTTTCGGGGTTATAGTGGCCCCCAGCACTTTTTCCGGATTCTTGATCTGACACATTGCCAAATTCATGCACGTGCACCCCATGGTCTTGATTGGGCGTTAGCCCTGATAACACGGCATTGACCAATACCCCATTGGGGGTTTGTACAAAATAAAAGGTGCCGGATACGCTGTTCCCTTTTGTTGGTGCAATAACCGCAATGGCTTCGTGGTATTCATTTGCATGGCGAGCCAATGTGCTGGTGTGGTCCGCGCAAAAAACCAGGGGGTGAATTGCCATTAATATTGGAAGTAAATATCGAATAATCATGCTTGCATTGTACCATAGTTTCTTTTAACAGAAGTATTCCAAAATTGGGCTAATAATACATGTTTAGTGGATAAAAAAAATGGGCATAAACCAATGTATCATGAATTTGTGTAATCACGTGGTTTATCGATGGTGTGTGGGAGTCGTTTTGCTGGTATTTTCGTTGGCAATGCATGCCTATATTCCCCCAGAAATAGAGTTGATGGCGGTATTCGACATTGATGAGTATGCCGTGTCTGGCAATCAAACGGTTCATTTGGATTTGTTTTATTCCGACAACCTAGAGGTCCCATTTTACGAAGAAGTGCTTCGAAATGTGCCATTTGATAACGGGGTTGCGTCATTAATTATCGGCAAAAATGGCGAGTTGTTTAACCATTATTTTGATCGCCCAGATATTGTTGTGAGCATTAGTGTGCGTCAGCAAAACATTAAATTTCCCATGAATAGTGTGCCATATTCTATTCGAAGCAAAGAATCAAACAAAGCACGTCGCGTGGATAACGAAGCCATTGTAAAGTTTTTAGAATCAGAACGCCGGGTGGGGGTGTTAACACAGGCGCCAGAGCTCACATTGGATGTCAATGGCCCGGTGATTTTGGGGATACATCGGCCCAGTGACGAGGAAAAAAATGGGGTGATGATGTTCAATAGCAATCAGAATCAATTTATGGGGTACAGAAATGGTTGGCATTCCATGTCATGGATGCCAGACCCTGAAGATGCAAGTAAATGGGCACGCCTGGAGACGGCCATTCAATCGCCTTTGCCTGTGGGCATTGGGCGGGCGCCAAACTCGGTGGCCTTATCGGTGTCCAATAATGTTCGCTTTGATTCTGGCCTGCATGTTGATGAGGATATTTATTTGTATGGGGAGGCACGGTTATCCAGTGGCCATGGGTTTCACCCCAATGGTGATTTGTCAGCTGCATCGGTGATAATGCCCAGTGGAAATTCGTGGGATTCCAATGGGAATCTTATGTTTTCTGGCATTTTATATGCAGAGGCGGGGCCCAATTTGGTTGGGCTGCACCAGTTTTCAGATGGAGTGTTTAAATCGGAACATTTGAATCAAAACATCATTCAAGAATCCCATATTCAGAACCAACAAATTCAACATTTTCATTTAAGTGATGGCAGTGTGGCCACAACAAACATGGCCCCGCAGCAGGTGTCTGCTGTGTATATTGCCGATGCAGCCATTGCTAGCCGGCACATAGACGACGGTGCTATTCAAACCCATCACATGAAAAAAAATATGATTGCGTCTGAAAATGTGCGTGGGTATGTGTTTTTGCAGAAAAAATTTGCACCAAAATCTGTGCTGTCTCGGCATGTGGTCGATGGGCAAATCACCAGTGATAAAATTAAATCCAAACACATTATCACCGATCACTTCATTGAATCAGCGTTTGTTGATACCCAGCATATTATCGATGGCAGTGTTGTTGGTGATCATGTGCCATTGGCAGGGCTGCCCGTCGGGGCATTTCATGGGGTGCTCCCATTGCGTCTTGGCGGCACTGGCCAATCCAGCATATCGCCTTATGGGGTGCTGTTGTCTAGCCCTCAGGGGCAATACCTAAGTGAACCCAACTTTTTTTCGGTGGATGACGGGCATGTTGGCATGGGTGGTTTACCGTCATCATTAGCAACCCTTCGTATTGCATCCAATCAAAACACACAACTCGGCATGGTGTCTGATATTGATTCAGTGTCTGTTGTTTTTAAAACCCCCAGCACGCAATGGCAGTTTCAACTGACGGATTCAGGTAGGTTTGAATTGCGTCACAATGATACTGCAATTATGGTGATTTCAGAATACAATCGCGTTGGGCTTGGCGTATCAAATCCGACCGAGAAACTTGCATTGAATGGCCCGATGATTCTTGGGGAATCCGTGGCCACTGACTGTGTGCCAGGGTCCATTAAATACAGTGGCGGCCAATTTTCATTGTGCTTTAATAACCAAAACTGGTCGCAGGTGTCGCCTTCAGGCATTGCCAGAAGATCATTGCTGAAGGATCAACTGGCGAATTCGCATCGTTCATCGGTTGTTTTTGCTAAAGGTAGCCGTATCATTGGGGATTCACTGTGGGTGGATTCGGCCAATGACGCGACCATTGTGGGGCAGATGTTATCGGTTGCAGGGGGTGAGTCATCGTCAATTTCTGGGAGCAATGCCATGGCCTTTGAGGTGTCAAATGCCAATGCAATGGTTGGTGGATCGTCGGTGGCATTGGTTCAGGGGGCACGCATTCAGGCCATGGGATCTCGATTGGCAGATGTGACCATGGTTCATGCCACGGTTGATGCATCGTTGGGGCACGCATTGTCAGCCACCAATCTTCATGCCAACCATGCCCAGGTGGTTGGTGTGTCTGAATCGACGATTGATGCGAATCATTCTACAGTGGCGTTTGTTGATGGATCAGTCATTCAGTCAGACCTCGCCCATGTTCGTATGGTGCAAGCATCAACCATTTTGGCCTCATCAAGCCAGGTGGTAGGCATTGAATCCAGCGATATCCATGCAAGGGCATCGGATGTCATTGGGGTAAATCATTCAGAGATTCATGTTGATGATTCAACAATATCCCACGTTGGTGAGTCCCGAATTAAGGGCAAGGGCCATGTTGTGTTTGGCGGTAAGCATCATGATATTGTTGGCGACGAGCATGTGGCCGTATCTGGGGATGAGCACTCGGGGGCTGGGCACCGTGTTGTCGCCATTGGGTCGCATACGCAATCCAACCACAACGATACGGTCCTGTTAAATGCGTCTCAGCGCCCACTTCGTTCCGATCGAAATGGCCAATTAAAAATTCAAGCCGATGGTGGTATCCAATTTAAGTTTCGAGATGACTTCGTATTGTCCATGGCCGATGGCAGTGTGGGGTGGGCCAATGTGAGTGATGCCAATTTGAAAACAATTAAAGGGGGAGTGGACCTTCGTGATATTTTAAAAAAAATCAGCGATTTGCCCCTGCATTATTGGACATACAAAGCTCAAAAAGATGTGATGCATATTGGCCCAACGGCACAAGACTTCCATCGAATTTTTCAATTTGGGAATTCGGATAAAGTGATTCATTCCATTGACTCTGATGGGGTGCTGTTGGCATCGGTTAAAGGGTTAAATAAGGTGTTGGATGACTTAAGTAATGCCTTGTCCGAACAACAAAGCGCCCTGGGCGTGGCCAATGCATCGGCAACCACAACCGTTGCTACCATAGATAATTATCGCCAGCGCATTGCTCAACTCGAGGCCAACATACACGTTAATACGCGATTGCTTAAGCAATTTGAGTCGGACCATAACGATCAAAATAACATGATCAACTACATTACTAATGCCATTCGCATGCAATGGTGGCAACGGGTGTGCAATCGGTTGTTAGAACCCAGTTCGTTGGGGGGAATTGTTTTGGTGGGGGTCTCACTTGGTGCGGTGCTTGGTATCCGTTGGAGGCGATTTCAATGATGCTTCGTTTTCTTTTTTTATGTGCCATAAGCGCATGCCTTTATGCGTCGTCAATCAATGTGTATCTGGAGCTGGTATTATCCCGTTCAGGCACGCTCATTGATGGGGCAACGGATATAACCGTATCCTTGGTCGGTCCAAGTGGTGATTACCGGTGGGGTGAAACCCATCGTTCGGTTCATGTGTTTGATGGTGTTGCAGCGTTTCAAATTGGTAACATTACCCCCATTAAACCGCATTACTTTTATGACCAAGGGGTTGAATTATTGGTAACCATTGCCGAAGAGAGCATTTCATTGCCCATGCGGTCCACGCCATTTAGCTTGTTTTCTCATTCGGCTGATGTGGTGAATGCCATTCATATGGAGGGTGTATTTCATACTGATTTAATTAACAAACGCATTGGCATTGGCATTGATCATCCCACACCATCGGTATTGTTGGAGGTCAACGGTGCGCTTCGGGTATCCGATAATGTTTTTGTGGATGAGATTGGGGCCATTCGATGGCGAAATTTTCGTTTGGAAGGCCGTCATAATCATCAATGGGAGTTGTTGGATATTGGGCCTCAGGATGACTTGGAAACCAAATGGGAAAAATCGCCAGCTGTTGATGGCTTTTATTCATTGCAACCGGTGGCCATTGTATCCGAGCATCCATCCGCCATGTTAACGGTGTCTGGAAATGTGTATGTCGATCAAGATGTTGCTGTGGGTGGGCAATTAAGTGCCCTGGGCCGATTAAGTTTGCCCAACAATTATGGGGTGTCCAACAATGGAGGCGTTACGGCACGATCCCTTTACCTTGATTCGGATAATCGATTGAACGTGACCGACGGGCTCATGGTATCTGGCCAATTGATGGGCAATGGGGCCGGTGTGTCTGGTATTGGGTCCCAGCATATTCGTTCGAATGCCGTCCAAGGCCATGAATTAATGCCGTCGGCCATTGCATCGATTAATGTTTTAGATGGTGCCATTACCAACGACAAACTAATGCCAAATAGCATTACAAAACGAACCCTGTCAGATACTTTTGAACTGTTGAATGAGCACTTTTTACTAGGGGTTATTGATGCCCAAAAAATTCAGCCGTATTCCATTGGCCAAAATGACCTTTCCCCCACATTTGAATTGTCCGCATTTCATTTTTCCGATGGTATTATTGTCAGCCAAAATATTGGGAATGGGTATCTAGATGCCTCTGTTCTGGGGAACGCTGAGTTAGCTGTGAGTGATGTTAATGGTGCTGTTATTGATGATTCGCGCTTATTGGATGATGGCGCAATGCATGAGCATCATATACATGATGGGACCATTTTGGCGGAGGATTTTGCCCCAGGGTCATTGGGGTTTAGCCACATTGATGCCCCCTTTGGCATGGCCATTGGTGGCACTGGTCAAACAGATTATGGAAACATTAACGGGCAATTAATGATGGTGTCTGATAACCGGGTAGAAACAGTGCCCATGGCATTAACCAGTAAAGGCCTTGGGATTCATACGGCAACCCCAATGGCCCTGCTGCATGTCATGGCTGTGTCTGAGCAACCCGCAGTGCTCATTGAAGCAGTCGATCCAACGACCTCATTGTCAAATGGCATTCACTTTAAAAATCAATCGGGCCGTTGGTTTATTGGGGTTACCCCCACTGGAAATTTTGCGTTGCAAAATGAGTTGAACCTTGAACGTGTGTTGGCCATGAACAACAGCAATGGCCATCTTGGTATTGGGCAAGAGCCAGGCATTGAGCGGCTAAGCATTCATGGTGGGGTGGTATTGGGTGATGATGCCCAAACGGCAGAGTTGCCGCCTGGTAGCGTGTATTTTTCAGCGGATGATGAGCAATTCAAATGGGTAACCGATACAGATACGTTGGTTATCCCACAACCGCTTGATGGGGCAGTGAGCCAATCGGAGTTTTTTACTGATGATATTCATAATGCATCCACAGATAGCTGGGTGTTGTTGGGGCAGGGTATTGATGCATCGGGGAGCAACCATGTGGTCATGGGTGCATCTGAGTCCAGCATTGCTGGCCATGGCCATGTGCTAATGGGGGGGCACCAACTGGGGGTGAGTGGTGACAATCACCACGTGGTTCAATCGGTAAGCACCGCAGTTGAGGGCAAGAATGCCACCATTCAATTGGCGCATAATACCCACATTGCAGGGAGTGATCATTTGGGTGAACAGTTGCATGGTGCACGCATCAATGGCCATGGCCATGGCCTGTTTCAGATTCAAAATAGCCATGTTGGTGGGCAATCCAATCATGTGTCATTTGCAAGCAATGCCAGGGTAAATGGCTTGAATCATGGGGTTCACCATGCGCATCTTGTCGATGTTGATGGGAACTATCATCAGGTTGGTTTTTCAGATTCAATGGTGGTTCACGGCCATCAGAATCACCTTTCCCATGCCACCAAAGGTGTGCTGAATGGCACACAAAATATGGTGGCCCAATCCAATAATATTACAGTGGTTGGTAATAAAAATCATGTGGCCAATGCATCATCTGCCGTGGTCATGGGGGATGCCAATCAGTGGGTGCAATCGTCTGGATGGGTTGTTGGGTCCAACAATCGGCATTTGGGCAGTGGTGTGCCAACCATTGTTGGTAATGGGAATTCAATTATTGGGCACAGCAATGCGGCCATTCGTGCCAATCACGTTGTTGCAATGGGAACATCACGCCAGGGCATTGGCACCGATGAAAGCATTCACTTTTTTGCCCCTGGTGGTGTGGATATAGTGAGTGGTGATACCGCATTGGCGGTGTTGGCCCCCAATGCAGGCAGTTGGTCCCATGTGTCGGATCGTGCCGTTAAAACGAATGTTCGCGCCATCGATCCCTTAAAGGTATTGCATCAGGTGGCCCAATTGCCCATGTCTGAATGGAGCTACAAGGGCCAAAATTACGTCCGACACATTGGGCCAATGGCGCAAGACTTTTATCAAATGTTCGAATTGGGAAGCAGTGACCGTTACATTCAAACGGTTGATATGGACGGCATTATTTTTTCAGCGATTCAAGGGTTGGGCAAGCGCTACACGCAAGTGAATTACATTCACCAGCATGTGACCAAACAGCATCAGAATTTAGCAACCAACAATCAAGTCATTCAACATTCGGTTGACGCTTTATTGGCATCCGCCAATGCCCTTGTACCTCACCATCAAGCATTGAATGACCAATTTGATGCATTGCATAAAAACGAGCGAGACCAATCAATGGCCATTGATCACTTGGGGCAACGATTGAATCAGCTGCAACAGCAGTTTTTGGAGCAGCCATGAGGGTTTGGTTGATTGCCTTGCTTTGTGTGGTTGGTGTGGCGTTTGCGTCGGAGGAAGAAAAAATTATTCATGTCCCCAATCAGCTGACGGTTGATATGATACTCAGTGATCAAAACGGTTACTTAAATGGGTCGTTTTTTGTTCGAGCACGGTTGTACGATTCTATTAACAAGGCATTGCTTTGGTATCAGGATTTTGAAAACTACCAAGTTGTTGATGGGTCTGTGGTGCTAACCATGAATGAATTAGCAACAATAAACGAATATGACCTTCACCTAAAATCGTTATTGTTTGTGGTGAGTATTGACGATCAATCTGTCGAAATTCCACTGCTTACCCATTTGTACGCATACCGCAGTAAATTTTCAGAGTTTGGGTGGGACACCCGTTTTCCAAGCATTTTTAATATCAATCGAAACGCCAATTATGTTGGCATCGGCAACCCCAATCCCAAAGCCCCATTGCATGTTGGTGGTGGTTTGAAATTAGGGTTCGAGAATACGGTGGTGACTGGTGCCATTGCATGGCGTGATCAAACCCTAAAAGTAAAACATCCCAATGGGTGGGTGGACCTTTTGTATGGCCCCACAACATTTAAAAAGTCACGGTGGAATGCATTTTCAAGCCATATCCAATTGGCAAGCGCCAATTACAGCATTGGCATTGGGGTAACGTTTCCTCAAGAACAGCTCCATGTTGGTTCAAACGGGCTTTTTTCCGGCAATTTGAGGGCATTGGATATTCAGGCATCATCCATGAACATCAATACTATGTCGTTGAATTCAGTCAGCGGTCTGTATGCCACAGAACTTCGCATTGCAGACAGCAATAAACAACTGGACTGGAACCGTGATTCCTTGCGTGTGCCGCATGGCCAGGTAAATGGCAATGGTGAAGAACTCACCCATTTGGGTGCTCAGGCCAATGAAGATGGTCATTTAGGAGGGATGTTGCCCAATAGTCTTCAATCCCATCACATTGATACCAACACCATTGGGGCTACTCATTTTCAATTGTCGAGTATTTTTAATCGCCATTTGGGTACGGGCCTTGGTATCGATAAATTTAATATCGGTATGTTTGATGGTGACCTTATTGCTGAAAATGCCATTGCATCCGACAATATCCTGCCAGAATCGTTAACCATTGATTTATTGGAAAATAACAATTTATCCGAGTTTATTCCAGATGGCATTTTTGGATCAGACAAAATTGAAGATAATAGTGTTTACAATCGTCATTTTGGCCAAGAAAGTATTGCATCCTTTAACATTATTTCGCATATATTTGGTGCAGATCAATTGGCACCCAATACCATTGACGCTGGGCGTCATATTGTCCCCAATGCGGTTAGCGCTTCTAAAATTAAGGCCGGGGAAATTGGGGCTGGGTTATTTTCTGGCGTGCTGCCAACCAGCCAGGGAGGAACAGGAATTACTTCATTAAGCACAAAGCGCGTGATTCGTTATGATTCACTTCAGCAGCAATTTGACCCAACCACCAATATGCACATTGTTTTTGATGATGCAGGGCAACCACAATCCTTAGGCATTGCCGACCAATCATTTTTAAATGAACTGGAATTGGGCCATTTTCAATCCCCACTGACCTTGTTTTCGAGAACAGGGTCTGCAAATGCGCGAATTGAAACAACCACCAACAATACGGTTGGCATGCGACTCAAGCACCCCTTAGCAACCATGGACGTTAACCTTCAATCCAATGGTTATCTTCAATTGGCCCTCAATCAGCAGGCGGTATGGTTTCATGACCATGGGTTGTCATTTGATGCCATGCACCAGCAACATCAGTTGCATGTTGGAGGCGCAGTAACAATTGGGGATACATCATCGTCTCAACCGGTCATCGGAACCATGGAATACGAGTCTGATGCCAATCGATTTCGATTTTATATGCCGGACGGGGCTACAAATGAGTGGTATATCTTAAATGGAAGCGTTAGCCGGTTTGGCATTGGGGCCCCATTAAATTTAGCAAGTGACGTCCATTACATTGACTCATTTATTGGTCAGCTTATTCATGCCACTGGCACTAGCCAGGCATCTCGATTATTGTCGGTTGATCACTCTACTGTCAGTGTGAATGCTGTGGTATTGGATCGACTGCATCATTCGCACCTTGATGCCACTGCTACACAACTTGGGTCGGTGTCAGGGTCGACCATTCATTCACAGGATGCCCTGCTCAATCGCATCGCATCCTCAACTATCAGGGTATCAAAATCTCACATTAGCAAGGTGGATGCATCCAACATTCATGCCCAGCATTTGGCAGCCAGTCAGGTTCAGTCATCGCGTATTCGTGGCAAACACGCGCATGTTCGGGCGATTCAGGACGTGGATGCCACCATTGCCCACAGTGAGCTCATGCAACTGCGAGATTCCCACATTCAAGGCAGTCATACCACGGCCTATCAATCCCACCAGCTGTTTCTGACAGGTGATTCAACCTTTGCCCAGGCTGCCAATCGCAGTCGCATTATTGGCAATGCCAACCATGCCACTGTTCTTGTAAACGCCCAGGTAACAGGCAATGCAAATCGGCTGACTCTTATGGACGATGCAACAGTTAATGGCAACAATAATCAGGCATTAGTTGCGTCAGATGCCATGATTTTTGGTGACTCAAATCGGGTGCTTGGGCATCATCAACGAATAAGGGGCACTCAAAATACGGTGATTGGCGACCATGTTGTCGTCAATGGCGATCAAAACATTGTCATTCAAGCATCCAAATCGCCCATTCGGGTGGATGGCAACCAGCAGGTGGTAATGGCTGCGCCAAATGGGGTGCAGATTCATACTGGTGATGGCATGGTGGTTGCTGCCAACCAAACATCTGGTGGATGGATGATGGTATCGGATGAAGCCCTTAAAGAAAACTTTAAACCAGTGGATCATTCACGTTTGTTTCAACAGCTTATGGGCTTGCCTGTCGCAAAGTGGGAGTATAAATTTAACCCCGGAGTTGCGCATATTGGGCCAATGGCTCAGGAGTTTAATGCCATATTCAATATGGGTGAAGATCCACGGTTCATTAGCGCAACCGATGCGGATGGGGTGGCATTTTCGGCCATTAAACACCTTGTTCATGCCACCACGACCATTCAACGTGAATCAATTCCTGTGGGGGTGAATCACCAGCGTGAATGGGGCTCGACGCTTGATCAAATTGGTGACATTATTGTGTCATTGGAATCATCAATGGCAATGAAAAAAAATGCCTTAGATTTTATGGTTCAAAATAATTTAAAACAATACCAAACCCTTGATGGGTACTTTAAATCGTTAAAGCAGCTGCCGCCACCCCCACATCAGGGGGTGTTGCTCATGACGTCTATGGGTGTTTTAGGCGCCTTTTTTCTGGGGTTTTATTTGGGATTTCTGTTCATAAGGCGGTATGATAATAAGAAAAAATAAGATATGGGAGACAACATGGAATTTGATTACTTAAGGCAAGATATTATAGATGCGAACACCATTCCTGGGAATTTATACACCGAGTTGGATGTGAAGCGAGGCCTTCGGCATGCCGATGGCAGTGGCGTGTTGGCTGGGTTGAGTCGAATTTCATCGGTGGTGGGTGTGTCCACAGCCAATGGTACCCGTGAAGCTGCCGATGGGGTGCTTAAATACCGTGGCCGATTGATTCATGACTTGGTTCAGGATACCAATGGAATCAGTCGCTTTGAATATGTGGTGTTTTTATTGTTAACTGGTCGTGCGCCTTCACCCAAAGAAATGGGAGACTTGCAAACGTTTTTGTCTCACCATCGAATGGTGAGTCGTGAATTTACCGATCACCTTATTCGTTCCATCCCATCCAAAAATATCATGAATAAACTTCAAACAGTGGTGTCGGCACTTTACACCCTAGACCCTCACCCTGAAAGCCTTGACCCTTACGATAACTTTTTAAAAAGCTTGGTTATTATTGCAAAACTGCCAGTGATTGTGGCGCAATCTTACTTGTTGGCCTATGAAACCAATCCTGAGTTGGTTACCCCCGAGCCCAACATGAATACCGCGCAATCCTTGCTAACATTGTTGCGGCAAGGTCAGCACCCCGACCCATTTGAGGTTGATATTTTGGACTTGGCGTTGTTATTGCATGCGGAGCATGGCGGCGGCAATAATTCATCGTTTACAACCGCCGTTGTTTCGTCAACTGCATCCGATATTTATGCCACCATTACAGCGGCCATTGGCTCATTAAAGGGGCCCTTGCATGGCGCTGCAAACAAAAAGGTTATGGACATGATGGCTGATATTAAAAGCCATGTGCCCGACTGGACCAATGCCAACGAGGTGCGCGGATATCTAGAGAAAATTGTTCAAAAAAAGGGGTATGATCGTTCTGGTAAACTGTATGGCTTGGGCCATGCGGTGTATACTGCATCGGATCCTCGGGCCATTATCTTAAAGCAGAAGGCCGAGGAGCTGGCAACGCGTGTTGATCGAATGGATGAATTTACATTGTATTGCTTGGTTGAGTCTGAAGGCCCTGAGGTGTTCCAGTCGGTTAAGGGGTCCGATAAGCGCATTGCTGCAAATGTGGATTTCTTTTCTGGATTTGTATACGATTGCCTTGGTATTCCTGCTGACATTTATACCCCCATGTTTGCCATGGCCCGTACTGCGGGTTGGTGCTCCCATCGATTGGAAGAAATTTTATCTGGTAAGCGTGTTATCCGCCCTGCATATAAATTTGTTGGGTAACTCTTCCCATCATTAAGACCCCCTTAAAGTAAGTTGGCGGCCAGGGGGCCGCCAGGTGTGTGATGAGATTACGCCTTATATATTACAATTTTTATGCCAAGTTGCATTTTCTTTATTTTTCCGTTGTTTTTTTTCATTTAATTTGAATCTCTAAGTTCAAAAGTGGTTTTTTTTTTGAATAATAAAAATAGGGGTGACACGAATGTGGTTGTTTGTATTTTTTTAAAAGGTTGCATGAAGTGCATATTTTGTTACAAAATATGCAATGTGCCTTGGCGGATTACCCCTCGCATTTTTTTGCGTGGTCCCAAAGGGCATCAAGTTCAGTCTCTGAATAATCAGATAATTGACGGTGATGTTTTTTTGCAATGGTTTCACATTGTTTAAATCTGGATCTAAATTTATGGTTGGCATTTCGCAGCAGGTCTTCGGCATTTAATTGGAGCTTTCGGCAAATGTTAACAATGGTGAATAAAATATCTCCCATTTCCTCTGCTTGATGGGTGTTGGAGGCTGCGTCTGAAAATTCTTTGCATTCTTCAGCTAATTTTTTTATTGGTTCTTTAATGGATGGCCAATCAAAGCCCACGCTGGCTGCTTTTTTTTGGAGTTTTTGGGCATACAATAGCGCGGGCAATTGATTGGGAATGCCATCAACAATGCTATTGTGTAATGAATGCTTGGCTTTGTTTTTTTCCCAGGCAAGGTTGACTTCCTCGCTGGTGCTTATGGTGTCATTTCCAAACACATGGGGGTGCCGTTGAATCATTTTTTCGCTGCAATGGCGGGCCACGTCATCAAAATTGAATCCACCTCTTTCTTGAATCATTTCTGAAATCATAACCACATGCAATAATTGATCCGATAATTCATCTATAATTAAAGAATTGTCGTTTGTTTTAATTGCCTCTACCAGTTCGTAGGCCTCTTCAATGATGTGTGGGGTAATGCTCTCCGGCGTTTGTGCAATGTCCCATGGGCATCCACCTGGTGAGCGAAGTTGATTTACAATTGCCCTTAGTCGATCAATTGGCGAATCAAAGCCCTGCAACGTTTTCGATTTTATATCCTTCGTATTCTTGGGTTGCTCGTTCAATGTCTGTAATGTCCTCTGCCATTTCAATGAGTGTGTTTTTGGCTGAAAAAATAAACATTTGATCGCTTACTTTTTTCATGTTTCCGCTCATGGCATATACTGTGCCACATAAAAAATCAATCAAGCGCTTGCTGGTTGATGGGTCCAAATACTTTAAATGAACCAGGACTGCACGGTGTTGTTGCAAATGGGTGGCAATGTTTACAGAGTCATCATATGTTTTTGGGAAGGCAATGCGTATTTCAAACTTTGGGGCATCATGCTGCATTGGGTGGATGGTTGGTGTTGATTGGGGTGTTTGCTGTAACAGGGCGGATGTGGGGGCCTCATCTTCATCGTCGCAAAACCCAAAAAATGTCATTACTGAATTTAACATGGTGATTCAAATACCTTTTTTCCAATGCGTATCATAGTGCTTCCTTCATCAATTGCAATGCGGTAATCATTGCTCATCCCCATGCTTAAATGGGAAAACGCAAACCCGTTTGACTTCAGTTTAGCATACAACTGCTGGGTTTGTTTAAATGTTTTTTTTATGGTTATGTTCGGGGCATCGAAGGGGGCCATGCACATCAGCCCTTTAATTGAGATATTGCTCAATAACGACCATTCATCTATTTGTGCCAATATGTCATCTGTTGAAAATCCATATTTTGCCTGATCGTGCATTGGGTTTACCTGAAGGAGTATGGGGGTAACCATGTTTGATTTTTTTGAAATGCCCTGAAGGGTGGTCAATAAACGCAGGCTGTCCACCGATTGAATCAGTTGGTATTGTTGAATAACCTTTTGTGCTTTGTTTCGTTGCAAATGGCCAATAAAGTGCCATGGATTTTTAATTCCGGTGGCTTGGTTTTTTTCGCCATGTTGCACTCTGTTTTCACCAAATGCAAGTGTGGGGAAATGCGACGAAATAAGTGTGACGTCGCTTGGGGTGGCATATTTTGTAGCCAAAACAATATCAACAGACGAAGGAATGCTGGCCTTTAGCTGATGAATGTTGTCAATAATAAAGCTGTTGGACATGCGCCCTATGATGCGTATTTAAACATGGCCATTAGGGAAGCTTTTGCTTTGCTAATGGTGCTGCTGTTTAAGTGAATTTCAAGTTCTGGTTGGGGTGATTCAAGGACATTTAATATGTTGCCTAGGCTATTGGATTTCATGTATTTGCACATGGTGCAGGAACCAATGAACTGTTTTTCAGGGGCCTCCATCTGCAATCGAGCGGTTAAGCCACATTCAGTTAACAGTACATATTGAGGATGATCTGTGGTTTTCACATAATTCACCATTTGAGACGTGCTCCCAACGAAAGTTGATTTTTCAATAATTGATGGCTTGCATTCTGGGTGGGCCACAATGGCGGCATCGGGGTGATTAAGGCGAAGGAATTCAATCATGTCCGGGTCGTATTCTTCGTGAACATAACACGTGCCAGAGTAATACTTAAAGTTTTTGTTGCTATTTTTAGATGCCAGGTAAGCCTCAATGTTTTTTCCCATTAATTCATCAGGCAAAAAGTAAATGTTTTGGTTTGGGTAATGGTCAACAATATCGTATACATTTGATGATGTCACACAGCAGTCGCACAATGCCTTAACCTCGGCACTGGTATTAATGTAACAAATGAATGCGTGGTCGGGGTACTGTTTGCGAAGGGCAATGACGTCGTCAGCTGTAATGGCGTCGGCCAAGCTGCACCCATTAATGGGTGATGGTGTGTAAACCCTTTTTTCTGGGTTTAAAATTTTAGCTGTTTCTGCCATGAATTTAACCGCAGCAAAAATAATGGTGCTGGCATTGGTTGATTGCGCGGCTTTGCTCAGTTCAAATGAGTCCCCCACATGATCAGCCACGCCATAAATGATATCAGGACTGACATAAGAATGCGCAAGAATAACTGTATTTTTTTGTTTTTTAAGGGCATTGATTTGATTAATTATTGGGGTTAGTTTTTCGCAAGTTTCTATGCTGTAATTGCATGTGCTTGCACCAATGGAAATGCCTGATAATGTTTCTTTCAGTTCTTTAGGGGTAATCATGCGCTACGCACCCCAATCGCCGAAACTGGGCAGCTTTTAAGCGCTTGCATGCTTTTTTTAACCTCGAAAGGTGTTTGTGGTTGTTGGATAATCACGGCCATTGTGCCAGAGTCATTAATATCAAACATGGGCCGTGCCATTTGCTGGCATGTGGTGCAGGCAATGCAATGATCAAAAATCATAAATCGTTGTTCTTTTTGTGATAAGCTCATATTTAACGTTGACTCATTGTACCAAACATAGCCGCAATAAAAAAGATTCGATGCCCCATGAATGGCATGGGGGTTAATCCAGGTTCAGTAGATTCAGTTCACGTAAGAGTTTGGTGTAAAGGGCTTGCAGTTGCCGGTACCCTTTAATTAAAAACTTCAGCACCTTTGGGATGTCTTTTGAAGGAATTAGAACAATGGCAACGGTGGCTATCATAAGCAGTTCTACTGCACTGATGCCTAGCATGGTTGTCCCCAGCCCATTATTTTTGCTAGCAAAATGCACGCAAAGTAACATCCCACAAGTGGCAAGGCTAAGCAAAGTTGTGAAAAAATATCTGGCGGTGTAACAATGGCCGAACACACAACAATCCCCACAATGAACCACCGTGCGTTTTTAAGAAGGTAGCGCCGGGTAATCCATTGTTTTGCTAAGAGAACCATCAATAAAATTGGGCTCTGAAAAACAACAATTCCACCCACCAAAAATGCAATCATGGATGACAAGTTTTCATTGTAATTAAGCAAAACATGAATGTTGTCAGGAACAAATGCTGTTTGCAACAAGCTGGTGACAATGTATGGGAACACAATCGCGTACCCCACATATGTGCTGCATATGCTAAAAATTGAGCTAGCAAATAATAGGATTATCATCCATTTTTTTTCGCCCGGCTTTAACCCTGGAAGCACAAAGCGGCATATCTGGAACAAAATGAAGGGTAAACTCAACACCAGGCCCCCAAGTGCGGATACTTTGATTTTTACAAAAAAACCTTCGTAAATGCTGTTCACATTGATGGACGCGCCATCCACCATGCTAGGAAGAAAGGGCGCTAAAATGACCTGTGAAATCATGGGGTACAGGCTGTAACTCGCAATTGAAAATGTGCCAATGCATACCATGCACCATAAAAGGCGTTTTCTAAGTTCTTCAAAATGGCCAAGCAGTGGCATGTGCTGTGTCATTTAACCTCAATTTATGCGGCTTTTTACGTTGGGTCAAGCCTGAAGGCAGCTAGGTGAAATTCAGTGGGCGCTTTCGACGATAATTAGTAGATAGGAGGGGCATTATGAAACAGTGGGTCATTCGTTTATTCTTAGCATTGGTTATGCAGTTATCCGTTGGGGTGGTTGGGTCCCCGCTGTCGCAGCCTTCAGTTGGTTCCGCATATGGTGGGCAGGTGGTGAATGTCGCATCAAATCCAACGCTCCATGTTGACATTTTAACTAGCGATGGGGTGTCTGTTTACCAAAAATACATATCGCCAGAGGATGATTTGGACCTTTACAATCAAATAAGTAAACGTAATTTTTTAGCGGTTCAATTGGACGCGGGCCATTATGTTTATCATATTAGTGTATCCGATAAAACCATTGGCAAGGGTCACGTGGCCATTCACTTATAAAAACATGCAAATGCCATAAAACATCTTTCGCAATTTAATCAGGTCTGTTATTATTTTTCTTTAGTATGAGCGAACAAGCCCGGGTGCTTTTGGAAGATGGAACTGAATTTTTCGGCCGTTACTTTACGGCGGTTCGTGATTGTTTTGGGGAAATTGTATTTAATACATCGATGTCGGGTTATCAGGAAGTGTTGACTGATCCTTCGTATGAAAACCAATGTGTTGTGATGACCTACCCACTTATTGGCAATGTGGGTATAAACAATGCGGATATGGAGTCTAATCGAATTTATTTGAATGCGCTACTGTGCAAAGAATATATCGATACCCCAAGCAATTGGCAAAGCGTTCAAACCTTAAAGTCATATTTGAATCATCACCAGCGCATTGGTGTTCAAGGCCTGGATACGAGAGCCATTACATTGCATATCCGGTCACATGGTGCACAGCGGGTACTGATTACATCCGATATCAAAACCCCAACCAACGAATTGGTTCAAAAAATTAATCATCAGCCGGCAATGTCCGGGGCAAATTTAGCAAAGAAAGTCAGCGTGTCTGAGCCTTATGAGTGGGCGGGGGGCTCGTCTGATGTTAAATACAGGGTGGCGGTGTTGGATTGTGGGGTGAAGCATAACATTTTAAGGCATCTTGCGCAAAGAGGGTGCCGGTGTGATATTTTGCCCTTGGATAAAGCAGCTGAGCTGTTGGCCACCACAACGTACGATGGGCTTTTTATATCAAATGGGCCGGGGGATCCTGAACCAGTAAATGATGCCATTGAAATCATAAAGCATTACTTAGGTAAATTACCCATTTTTGGCATCTGCTTGGGCCATCAACTAATTGCGCTTGCTTTAGGTGGGCAAACATACAAACTAAAATTTGGCCATCATGGCATTAATCATCCTGTAAAGCACTTGGCAACAGGCAAGGTTGAAATTACATCTCAAAACCATGGGTTTTGTGTTGATTTAAACTCCCTGCCGGATGTAACAGAAACCCATGTGAACTTGTATGATAATACCAATGAAGGGTTTCGGCATAACCACCATCCGTTATTTTCCGTTCAGTATCATCCAGAATCAGCCCCTGGGCCTTGCGATTCGGCGTATTTGTTTGATGAATTTGTTCAACTGATGGAACCCACGCATGTCCATGCATGATCTCAAACATAAATGTGGCGTATTTGGTATTTTTGGAATTGAGGAAGCATCTGTTTTAACCACACTTGGGTTGCATTCATTGCAGCATCGTGGTCAAGAAGGTGCGGGAATTGTTTCCTTTGATGGCGAGCAGTTTCATGCCATTCGGCGGGAGGGATTGGTTGGTGATAATTTTAACGATACCGACACATTGTCGAAACTTCCTGGACGGCAAGCGGTTGGCCATGTTCGGTATTCAACCACTGGGGAATCAAGCCTCGAAAACATTCAGCCACTGTTTGCAAACTTGGCTGCTGGCGGGTTTGCTTGTGCCCACAATGGGAATTTAACCAACACCTTGTCGTTACGCAATGAGTTGGTCCAAACTGGGTCCATTTTTCATACCACATCGGATACTGAGGTCATATTGCAATTGGTGGCTCGGTCAAAAAAACATAAAATAGTGGATAAAATTGCAGATGCCTTGGATCAAATTACAGGGGCATATTCATTGATCATTATGACCAATAAAAAATTGATTGGCATACGAGACCCATTTGGCATTCGACCTTTGGTTTTAGGGAAGAAAGACGGGGCCTACGTATTGGCGTCAGAAACCTGTGCCTTAGATATCATGGGGGCAACGACCATACGAGACATTAAAAATGGAGAAATGGTTGTCATTAGTGAGTCTGGGGTTGAGAGCATTCAACTCTCGTCACTCCATAACGAGCGCCCTTGCATTTTTGAGCGCATTTACTTTGCCCGACCAGACAGCATTATTGGTGGAAAAACAGTCTATTCGTATCGAAAACAATTGGGCATTCAGTTGGCCAATGAACATGCCATCGACGCCGATGTTGTTGTTCCTATCCCTGATTCTGGCGTTCCGGCAGCCCTTGGGTATGCTCAGGTTTCTGGGGTTCCCTTTGAGTTGGGCATTATTCGAAATCATTACATTGGCCGAACATTTATTGAACCATCTCAAACCATTCGTCAATTTGGGGTCAAATTAAAGCATAGTGTTAATCATTCTGTCATCAAGGGCAAACGCGTGGTGCTCATTGACGATTCTCTTGTAAGGGGAACCACGGCAAATAAAGTGGTGCGAATGATTTTTGAGGCTGGCGCTACGGAGGTCCACTTGGGCATTTCATCGCCGCCCATAAAATACCCTGATTTTTATGGCATTGATACCCCAAGGTCAGCCGACCTATTGGCGGCCAACCAGTCGCTTGAAGAAATGACCAGCACCATTGGTGCCACATCCTTATTTTTCTTAAGTTTAAGTGGCACGTACCAGGCGATGGGAGTGCCGCATAGGCATTCATCTGTCCCTGAGTTTACGGACCATTGTTTTACAGGGGATTACCCTATTAATGTTGACGAATTATTGGCATTGGATCGGGTGTGTGAACCACATGGCCGCCATGCTTAGATTAGGAGGAACAAGATGCCAAGACGCGATGATATAAAGACCATTTTATTGATTGGGTCCGGCCCAATTATTATTGGGCAAGCCTGTGAATTTGACTATTCTGGTACCCAGGCATGCAAAGCCCTTCGGGAAGATGGCTACCGGGTGGTGCTTATGAATTCCAACCCTGCGACCATTATGACAGACCCGTCAATTGCGGATGCCACGTATGTGGAGCCATTAACCGTCCCCATGCTCGAAAAGGTGATTCAAAAAGAGCGGCCATGTGCCATATTGCCAACATTGGGCGGTCAAACGGGATTGAACTTGGTGATGGAGGCCTCGAAAGCAGGCATACTAAAGCAGTACAATGTTGAGCTCATTGGTGCCAATGAAGCCTGCATTGATAAGGCGGAAGACCGCGATAAATTTAAAGCTGCAATGAAAAAAATCGGGTGCTCTGTGCCCCTATCAAAAACAGCAAAAACGGTAGAGGAAGCCTTGGCCCATGCCAAAGACTTGGGGTTTCCTTGCGTGATTCGCCCCGCATTTACTTTGGGTGGAACAGGTGGGGGAATTGCCTATAACGGTGAAGAAGTTAAAGAAATCAGTCGCTTGGGATTGGATAGCAGTTTGATTGGCGAAGTATTGATTGAGCAATCCATTTTGGGTTGGAAAGAATATGAGTTGGAAGTCATGCGGGACAAAAACGATAACGTGGTGATTGTGTGCGCCATTGAAAACTTTGACCCCATGGGGGTTCATACTGGGGACTCCATTACGGTTGCTCCAGCTCAAACCCTGACCGATGCTCAATACCAGGAGCTTCGTAATCAGTCTAAGAAAATTATCCGCGAAATTGGTGTTGAAACAGGCGGCTCAAATATTCAGTTTTCTGTGAACCCGAAGAATGGTGATGTGATTGTTATTGAAATGAACCCAAGGGTTTCCAGAAGTTCTGCATTGGCATCCAAGGCCACAGGGTTTCCCATTGCAAAGTGTGCAGCAAAACTTGCTGTTGGTTACACATTGGATGAGTTAAAAAATGATATTACCACCACCACACCGGCCAGCTTTGAACCCACTCTTGATTATTGCGTGGTAAAAATACCACGGTTTAATTTTGACAAGTTTCCAGCGTCCAATAATCAATTGGGGGTGTCCATGAAGTCAGTTGGGGAAGTCATGGCGATTGGTAGAACCTTCAAAGAGGCCTTCCAAAAAGCGTGTCGATCGTTGGAGGTTAAGCGCTTTGGCTTTGGCATGGATGGCAAAGATAGCAAGAAAGATCACATTAGCGATGACGAATTGAAACGGTTGTTAAGCATTCCAACCCCAGACCGATTATTTGCCCTGCCCTTGGCCATTCAGCGCGGCTTTACGGTTGATAAAATGCATCAGCTATCAAACATTGACCCTTGGTTTTTGCAGCAGCTTAGTGATTTGGTTATGGAATCAACGGCATTGTCGTTAACGCCCGATTCAATTCGCCGCGCCAAAGAACTGGGGTTTAGTGATGTTCAATTGGCGCATTTGCTGCAGCAAACAGAAGATGCCATTCATTCATTCTGTAAGGATCACCATATTCAACCAACTTACAAGCTGGTGGACACATGTGCCGGTGAATTTGAAGCAAAAACACCGTACTATTATTCCAGTTACGAGACACTCAATGAGGTTCAGCCCTCATCCAACAAAAAAGTAATGATTTTGGGCGGTGGGCCAAATCGCATTGGGCAGGGCATCGAGTTTGACTATTGTTGCGTTCATGCCTCGATGGCTATTCGGGATTTGGGATATGAAAGCATTATGGTGAATTCAAACCCAGAAACAGTATCTACCGATTTTGATACCTCAGATCGGCTGTATTTTGAGCCTTTAACAGTGGAAGATGTATGCCACATTTACAATCAGGAAAAACCTGAAGGTGTGATTGTTCAGTTTGGTGGGCAGACACCGCTTAATTTATCAAAGCAACTTGCTTCGCGTGGGGTTACTATATTAGGAACCAGCCAAGATAGCATTGATATTGCCGAAGATCGTGACCGGTTTTCAAGTTTGATGAATGCCTCAGGGTTGCTGCAGCCCAATCATGGCATTGTTCACTTTTCAACCGATGGGTTTAGTGAATCGGTTTGTGAGGTTGCCAATCGCATTGGATACCCAGTGGTTGTTCGTCCATCGTATGTATTGGGTGGCGCGGCCATGAAAGTGGTGAATTCTGACGACGAGCTCCGCACGTATTTGGCGACCTCATTTTTAAATTATTCAGACAATGCCTTGCTCATTGATCAGTTTTTAGATGATGCCATTGAAATTGACGTGGATGCCGTGTCGGACGGGAAAAAATGCGTGGTTGCTGGCATTATGCAACACATTGAAGAAGCTGGCATTCATTCGGGTGACTCAGCGTCGGTATTGCCTGCATTTTCACTCACCCCAACCATGATTCAATCCATTAAAGATGCCACATCAACCATTGCACTATCCTTAAATGTTATTGGTTTGCTGAATATTCAGTTTGCCATTCAAAAAGACAGGTTGTACGTGTTGGAGGTGAACCCGCGTGCGTCGCGAACTGTTCCATTTGTGTCAAAGGCAACGGGCGTTGAATGGGCCAAGTTGGCCACAAAAATTATGCTTGGGGAAACCGTTGACTCTTTGGGTATTGTGGAATGCTTGCCTCGGCATATTTCTGTTAAAGAATCGGTATTTCCTTTTCAGCGATTTCCTGGCATGGACACTTTGCTTGGCCCTGAAATGCGTTCCACAGGTGAGGTGATGGGCATTGCGAAAACCATTGGTCAAGCGTATTTAAAGTCTCAAATGGCAGCGGGCCAAATTATTCCAAGGTCTGGATGCATGTTCATCAGCGTTCGCCACTCAGATAAACAAAAAATATTGCCCATTGCACGATTGATTATTGGGATGGGATTTTCTATCATTGCGACAAGAGGCACCTGCGATTACCTAAATCAACATGGCGTGAGCGCCGATTTTGTATTTAAAGTTAATGAGGGGCGGCCAAATGTGTTGGACGCACTCACCAATAATCAAATTCAAATGGTGATTAATACACCATCAACGGGCCAGTCTAGATTTGATGATGCCACCATTCGTCAGCATGCCTATAAATTAAATGTCCCGGTGATTACCACCATGCAAGGGGCAAAATCAACCATTGAGGCCATGAACGAAGGATCACAAGACTCATTGGATGTTTGCTCACTGCAACACTATTATGAACACGTATCGTAATTCATTTATTCATACCATTAAAGAGGCGCCAAATGATGCGGAAGTGATATCGCATCAATTGATGATTCGATCCGGCATGATTCGAAAGGTAGCGTCTGGTATTTACAGCATTTTGCCACTGGGGCAACGTGTCTTCAGTAAGTTGAATACCATAATTCGAGAAGAAATGAATCAGATTGGTGCCGTGGAGTGCGACATGCCCCATATGGTGCCATCGGAGCTTTGGAAGACATCTGGGCGATGGAATGCTTATGGAAAGGAATTGCTTCGAATTACCGATCGGCACGACAGGGAATTTTGTTTTGGCCCTACCCACGAAGAGGTGATTACCGATTTGGTGTCATTTTACACCAAATCATACAAGCAATTGCCGGTGTTTTTGTATCAAATTCAAACCAAGTTTCGAGATGAAGTTCGCCCTCGGTTTGGCCTAATGCGGGGCCGTGAATTTTTAATGAAAGATGCGTATTCGTTTCATGAGTCCCGCGCATCATTAGACGATTGTTATCACCAATCCAAAGCCGCCTATAGAGCCATTTTTACACGTTGCGGCCTGCAATTTGTTGAGGCCAATGCTGATTCTGGTGCCATTGGGGGCGATGAATCCGTGGAGTTTTTAGTGGTCGCGGAATCTGGTGAAGATGAGGTTTTGGTTTGTGAATCAGCGGGTTATGCTGCAAATGTTGAGGCGGCCCCCTGCCAACAAAACCAGTTTAACTTTGAAACTTCGGTACATGAAGTGCCTGCGTTTAAGGTAGTGGATACCCCCAAGGTACGAACCATCGACGAGGTGGTTAAGTTTTTTGATTCTCCCGATGTTACGCCTGCCACTGTGTTAAAAAGCATATTGGTAATGACAAATGATTCACCCATTATGTGTTGTTTGGCGGGGGATAAACCATTAAATGAAACCAAATTGACCAAAGTGCTTGGTGCGCCGTTTCGGTTTGCAACCGATGACGAGGTGCGTGCCCATTGTGGGGCAAGTCCGGGGTTTATTGGCCCAGTGGGGCTGCCATCCAATATCCCCATTTATTTAGACTACTCGTTAGCCCAGTCGTTGACTTATGTATGTGGGGCCAATCAGAACGATCGGCATTTGACATCGGTTAGCATTGTTCGCGACGTAAAATTGGCAACAACCAATAGCGTAATGGTGGACATTCGAAATGCCCAGGCAGGGGATGTTTATGAGTCACCAACTGGCGACCAACGCGGGACGTACACATCCCAACGCGGCATAGAGGTTGGCCATGTCTTTAAGCTGGGTACCAAGTATTCTCATGCAATGGGGGCGTGCTTTACCAATCAGCAGGGCAAGTTAACAGACTTTGAAATGGGTTGTTATGGCATTGGGGTTGGCCGAACCATAGCGGCCGCCATCGAACAGTCTCACGATGAACATGGCATCATTTGGCCAGAGGAGTTGGCACCCTATGATGCTCTAATTATTAATTTAACCCCGAAAGACCCACATGTCTGCGATGCTGTACAAACAGTGCATGATTTTCTGGTTGGCCATGGCTTGGACGTTATTGTGGATGACCGGGCAGATTCCCCCGGTGTTAAATTTAAAGATGCCGATTTAATTGGCATTCCCCGGCACATTATTGTTGGAAAGCATGGCCTGTCATCTAACCATATCGAACTAAAGCACCGACGCACGGGTGAAAAAGTAATGGTCCCTTTTGATTCTTTGGACACCATTCTAAACTGAAGCGAATGGCCACGGTTTTTTTTGTCTCAGCATTTGTATGGTTTCTGTTTATGTCAGAGCCGAATTCAAAACCGGTGCCGCCACACCAGCCATCGCACTTGCGAATGGTTGAAGAAGCCAAGGGTGGCACCAAACAGAAACTGTTAACATTTATTCAGAAAAGTAACCCCAAACTAAGCAAAGAAGACGGGGTTGAAATTGCCTATTGGATTGACGAATATTCAAAAAAGGAAGGGGTGGACCCCATGTTGGTGGCCGCCCTCATTAACCGTGAATCGTCCTTCAATAAAGCCGCAATAAGTCAAACGGGAGCCAAGGGCCTTGGGCAAATCAAGTCGTTTAATTTTGATTCTTTGGGGATTGATGACCCCTATAATATTAAACAAAATGTTCGTGGTACAGTGACGTACTTAAAGCATTTATTTACCTTGTGGAAGGGGTCGGCAAATAAAACTCGGCTCGCATTGGCATCGTATTACCAAGGCCCAAACGCCACCAAAAAAAAACAGGACAATATGCCGGAGCACGTCACCAATTACGTGGATGATATTATCAAAAGGTACCAAGATTTAAACCCAAGTGCACGCTCACTTTAAGCGAGTTTTAATCGTTAATTGGCGCATCCTTCGTTTACAATTAAGTCGTTTTCTTATACTATCCAATACATAAGGATGACAGTGCATAATGCGAACGCGTATGCATTGCATTTAATACCATAAGGAGGTTTATTATGAGTGATACTCAAATGGATAACAATCAATCCCTTGACCAGTTGTCCCCTAATGCGGTTAAAGCCCCTCAAGAAACCACAGGAACAAAAATCGGAGAAATTAGTGAGTTTGAAAAAGCATTAATTGACGATGCGGTTTTGGATGCGCCCAGCAACGCGTCTTCTGAGGATAACCCTGAAGATGCGTCCTCACAGTCGATGTTGGATCAGGTGTTTGAGCAACATTTGTCGCAGGACTTTAACGACTACAATGAAGGGGATATTGTAAAAGCCAGGGTTCGAATGGTAAAAAAGGCCGGCGTTCTGGTTGATTTCTCGTACAAGTCCGATGGGTTTATTCCGTCAAATGAAATTTCGGCTGCATTGGAAACTGAGCTTGAGGAAGGGCTTGAGTTTCATGCCATGATTCAAAAACTTGAAACCAAGGAAGGCTACTCATTATTGTCCGAAACCAATGCAAGGGCTGAAATGGTTTGGGATGACTTTTTTGAAATGATGAACCGAAAAGAAGTGGTTGAGGTTGACATTAAAAAATTAAATCAAAAAGGCTACTTGGTGAATTACGAAGGCGTTTCAGGGTTTCTTCATGCAGAGGAAGGGGATACTTTTGCTGAAGGTGATCGTGTCCAAGCGTGCATAATTAATGTCGATAAACGGCGACGAAAAGTGTTGTTCTCAAGCCGAAACATACAGCACATGCTGAATAAGCGAGAAGATGCGGCTAAGTTTTTTGAAACATTGGCACCAGGGGATCGTTTAACAGGTACCATTAGTGGAATAAAACGATTTGGAGTCTTTGTGAATTGTGGGTTAGCTGAAGGATTGGTTCACATATCTGAAATTTCATGGCGTCGCATTTCTCATCCATCGGACGTTGTTTCCTTGGATCAAGAAGTAACCGTAGAAGTTTTGGCTGTCGATAAAGACCAAGGCAAGTTATCGTTGGGCATGAAGCAGTTGACCCCAGACCCTTGGGCAACCATTGATTCTGACTATGAAATTGGTCAAGAGGTTGAGGGTACTGTCGTTCGAATCATTGATTTCGGTGCATTCGTTCTTATTGGCGATGATTTGGAAGGGTTGGTTCATATTTCTGAAGTGGCTACCAAACGCATTAAAGATTTATCAGAGGTCTTGGTTGTTGGTGATAAAGTCAATGTGAAAATTATAAAAATAACCAAGCACGATCAAAAAATTGGATTGTCGCTTAAACATGTTGATCAACAAAATACAGACTTAATTGCCCGCATTGACGCCATTTAGTTGGCCATTATTTAAAAAAAAAGCCCCGGTTATTGGCATTGCCCTTGGGGGAGGGGCAGCTAGGGGAATTGCTCATTTGGGTGTTCTTCTTGCTTTGGAAGAGCTGAATGCTCCGATTCATATGATATCGGGGGTCAGCTCAGGGGCATTAATTGGGGGGCTGTATGCTGCTGGGGTGCCAGTGAAATCATTGATTTCCCGATTATCGTCATTGAATTGGCGATCTTTCACGTCGTTTCATTTATCAAAGCGGGGGATGGTTTCATCTGCACGCATCCAAGCGTTGGTTGAGTCATTTGTTGGTAAAATAGAGGTTCAGCAATGCCCCATTCCTTTTTTGCCAGTTGCTACCAATATTTGCTCGGGGGAATCTCGGGTATTTTACCAAAGCGCGCACCGCCTGTCAGTGGTGATTAGAGCCAGCGTTTCGTT
Source organism: Candidatus Margulisiibacteriota bacterium (assembly GCA_016779165.1). Classification (GTDB taxonomy): domain Bacteria; phylum Margulisbacteria; class Marinamargulisbacteria; order UBA817; family UBA817; genus UBA817. The sequence goes on from JADHOE010000005.1 coordinate 30,661, forward strand.
TCCTGGAGTGTACCCCCCGGTTCCCATTGACGATGGCCATTATATTGACGGTGGCGTGAATCAAAATGTGCCAGTTGCGCCCTTAATTGACCATGGTGCCACCCAAACAGTTGGCGTTGATGTGATTCCACATTTGACAATTGACAATGTACCAACACACATTCCCTTGATTGTGGATCGCGCATTGGATTTAATGCTAGTGAATCAACACCGCCATAATCCTGCCCCAGATCTTTTGCTGTGCCCCTTAAAATCCCAGGTGTCGTCATTTGACATGAAGGCGTATCATCAATTGGTGGAATGGGGGTATCAATCGGTAATGGCGCATCGGGCATGGTTTGGGCAATGGCGCCAGTGAATCATCTATTGACCTCAAAATCCTGATGACGGTATAATGCAACCATTATAGAATATTGTGGGTTTAATGGAGGTACTCAGTGGTTAAAATACGTTTAATGAGAAAAGGCAGAAAAAAGAAACCATTATATCGAATTGTTGTTATTGAGGATTCTTGCCAAAGAGATGGTCGCACCATTGAAGATATTGGTACGTACAACCCGCACACAGAGCCATCAACGGTGACTGTGAAAGAAGATAGGGTTAACCACTGGATATCGGTCGGTGCACAACCAACCAATACCGTGAATCGGTTATTGTCATCATTTGGTATTACTGAATATGTACCGGCGAATTCCTCAAATCAGAAAGTAGCCAAGAAAGAACGAAAGTCAAACGACGCCTAACAAGGAGCATTTCATGAAAGAATTAGTGGAATATATTGTTCGATCCCTTGTGGATAATCCTGAGGATGTATCTGTAAATGAAACATCTGGTTCAAGTGTGATTATTTTAGAAATCAGTGTGGGCTCAACTGATATTGGCAAGGTGATTGGAAAAGAAGGACGTATTGCCAATGCTATTCGAACCATTGTGAAGGCCGCCGCTGCCAAGAGCGATAAAAAAGTAACTGTTGAAATTTTAACCAGCGACGAGTGAGTATCAACCTTAAGCGTATGGCTCATGTTCAAGTAATCATGAGCGATTCATTTAAAAAGCAGTACATCGCATTATTAAACCAATTTTTGGAAACTTTAAATTCAACCATTGATGGCTATATTAAGGCAAAGGAAGCGCATAAGGGGAATCCATCGTTTATCGTATTTATTGAAAAAAAAATCAATGAGTCATTGCTTAAGACGGAACAATTTCAAGATCAAATTTCAGCCGCAAAAAAATGTGAGGTTGGATCTCCATTTTTGGTGTCGCAACTCGAAGGGTTTGCCCCAGTAGCGGTGGATGACGGTATCATGCAGGTTTTAAGCCCTATTGTTATTCAGTCAGATGGAAAAAAAGTAACCGATATTTTGGGCTAAGATGCGATTTTCGTTTTTGTCGTTGTATGCGGATGCGGTTGCGACCTTTTTTAACCGAGGGATTTTGCATCGCGCCATAGATGCAGGGGTAATATCACTCTCAGCCATTCAATGGCGTAATTATGCATCGCCCCCTCACTTTAGTGTGGATGATGCCCCATTTTCGAATAAAAAAGGCATGTTATTGAGGTATGACGTGTTGCATAAGGCTTTGTCCGATGCTCCATCCGATGCGGTATTTGTAATGCCTGACCCAAAAGGGCCGCCATTTAACCACCAGCATGCACAGCGTTTATGCCAGCATTCCCATGTGTTTTTTATTTCACCGGCCTACGAGGGAGTGGATGCCCGTATTCACGATGCATTTCCTATTCAACAATATTCCTTGGGGGATTTTATTATTCCAAATGGTGATTCTGCATGCATGATCATGGCGGAGGCCATTGCGCGCTATATTCCTGGCGTGGTTGGCAATGGGGATTGTATTGAAGATGATTCAATATTATCTGGGCTATTGGAATGCCCTCAATTTACGGCGCCCCGAAGGGTTGACCAATTTGATGTTCCGGAGGTATTGTTATCTGGACATCATCACCATATTCAAACGTGGAAAATGATGCAAAGTTTACGTCAAACATTATTTTGTAGACCTGATTTACTGAATCGGTTCTCATTTGATAAAACTTTGGTTAAAATGATAGATCAGATAATTATGGAGGAAGCAGCATGAATCATCTTATTGAGGCCTTTGAGAAAAGCCAAGTGGCAGACACCAATTTCCCAACGGTTGGGGTTGGTGACACCGTTATTGTTCACAAAGAAATTAGTGAAGGTAAAAAAACACGGATTCAGCGCTTTCAAGGGTTGATTATTAAACAAACAGGGGCCTATTCTCGAAAATCAATTACCCTTCGAAAAATTGTGGATGGCATTGGTGTAGAAAAATCGTTTATCTTGGCATCCCCCTTGGTTAAAAACATTGAAGTGGTGAGTAAAGGGCAACCCAGACGTGCACGATTACACTACTTAAGGGATCGAAAAGGAAAAGCCGCATTACGAGTTAAAAAGCTTGGCAATTAATGCCGCAGTTTTGGGGGTGACTGGGTACACAGGCCAGGCACTTATTCGCCTGTTACACAACCACCCTGTATTTAACATAGTCAAGTTAATTTCAACCAGTCAGCATGGGCCATACCACCAGATGGTGCCTGAGTTTTTTGATGTATCTCTGCCATTGGTCCAATTGTATGATGTCGATCAGTTTGATGGCATAGATATTGTATTTTTAGCGGTTCCTCATACCAAGGCCATGGCCATTGTTTCGCCATTAATGACGCGCTACCCAGCGTTAAAAATTGTCGACCTATCGGCAGACTTTCGATTGACTGCCCCCAAGGTTTATGAATCGACCTACGGGGTGAGCCACTCAGCTAGCATCCTATTGGCGGAGGCTGTTTATGGGGTGCCGGAACAGCATTTCTCTGCCATTTCTAATGCGCGTTTGTGCGCCAACCCAGGCTGTTATGCTACGGCCATGATTTTAGGACTGCTGCCCTTGGTTGGGCGTGTTGATGCCAATGCCCCAATTGTGATTGATGCCAAATCTGGGGTGTCTGGTGCTGGTAAGCAACCAAAGCCCGCATCGATGTTTTGTGAAGTGCATGATCAATTGTCTGCATATGCCACAGGGGAGCACCGTCATTCTGCAGAACTTGTTCAAGAAACAGGGTTTCAAAATGCATTGTTTTCTCCCCATTTGGTGCCCATGGACCGTGGCATTGAATCTGCCATTTATATTCATAATCCCGATATAGGGGATTCTGTAACGCAGTGGTACCAAGACCATTACCGTGCCCACCCGTTTGTTACAGTGATGGACACCAACACACAGGTATCCACATCACTAGTGACTGGAACCAATCATTGCGTAATTATTTGCAAGCCAATGGGCGATTGGGTGGTGGTGTTTTCATTGATTGATAACTTAATGAAAGGTGCCAGTAGCCAAGCCGTTCAAAATGCAAACATTATGTGTGGCTTGGACCAAACCACTGGCCTAAACTTTAAATAGCAACCCCACTATATACGCTAAAATGGCTGCGGTGCCGCCAATAACCAATGTTTCGATTATTGATATTATGTACGAGTCTTTTGTTGCAAAGGCCCGAAATGAACCCAACAATGCCAAGGCCCCAACGGTAAACAATGAGGAATATACAAATGTGGTGGATGGATCGGTGGTTAGAAAATAGGGGATCAGTGGAATAAACCCAAAAAATACAAAGGATGAAAACGTGGCCAGGCCGCAGTACAGCGGACTATCCCCTTCAGGATTATTCATATCGCATTCATGTTGCACCATGAACTTTACCCAAAAGTCTGAGTTTTTGGAAACAATTTGGGTTAATTTTTTAGAGTCTTCTTTGTTAAACCCTTGGTTTTGAAATAACAATTCGGTTTCTTCAATTTCATAATCAAAGGCGGTTTGTGTTTCGTGCAATTCTTTTTCGTAGTAGTTGCGAAATAGTTTTTTTTCGGATCGAATGGATAAATAATTGCCCAGGCCCATGGCCGCGCCATCAGCAAATAAGTTGGCAAGCCCAAATAACAGCACCGTTACAATTGAAAAGTTGAGGGAATGCTCACCAATATTGGCCCCTGAAAACCCTGCGACAACAGCAAATGTGGTGACAATGCCATCGTTCCCACCATAAACAAATTCTTTTAGGTACGTTGAGAATGGGGAAATATTATGTTCATTTTCAATATGAGTTTTTAGTGTTTGGTTATTCATAATAACCAGTGTACATGATTGGTATAGCAAACTCTATGAGTGTTTGAATGCTTCTGTAATCAATTGACGGGCGTTGGTCCAATTAATACACTTAAGCAATGGTGAATGGCCTGTTGGTAATTGGGGTAAGCTATGTGGGGTTTATTTTGGCATACCATACCTATGGGCGCTGGCTTGGTCAGCGTATCTTTCGTTTGGGACAAAAAAAAACACCTGCCGTTCAAATGGCGGATGGGCACGATTTTGTGCCATCTAAAAAATGGATGGTGTTTGGGCATCATTTTACATCAATTGCCGGTACGGGCCCCATTGTTGGCCCAGCAATAGGTGTGATATGGGGGTGGTTACCTGCGCTGATTTGGGTAGTATTTGGGGCCATTTTTATGGGTGCAGTGCATGATTTTGGGGCGCTTGTGCTGTCTCTTCGAAATAACGGGCGATCCATTGGGGATATCGCTGGCGGGCTTATCTCTCGCCGAGTAGGGATGATGATCTTTTTTATTGTCTGTTTAGCCCTATGGATTGTGATTGCCATTTTTGGCTTAATTATTGCCATTATTTTTGATTTGTTTCCTGAGTCGGTTGGCCCAGTATGGGCTGAAATCCCAATTGCCATTGCCTTTGGTTTTTTTGCAAGCCGTTACCCAAACCGATTTTTACCCTTGAGCATAATGGCCATTTTCAGCATGTGTGTTGTGGTGGTATTGGGGCATGTGTTTCCCCTGCAGTTGCCCAGCATTATGGGCCTTCCTCCTACGGGAGGGTGGACCATTCTATGTTTGATTTACGCATGCATAGCAGCTGCATTGCCAGTGAATGTGTTATTGCAGCCCCGAGATTATTTAAATGCCTGGCAGTTATTGGTGGCCTTGGGGCTTTTGGTGCTTGGGGCATTAGCTACCGGATTCACGGGGCAATTGCCCATGGTAGCCCCCGCAATTGTGGGCAGCCCATCGGGTGCCCCACCCATGATGCCGTTTTTATGGATCACCATTGCATGTGGGGCAATATCGGGGTTTCACTCATTGGTGGCATCGGGTACAACATCCAAGCAATTGCGCAACGAATCCGATGCGCAAATGGTTGGTTATGGGTCTATGCTATTGGAAGGGGCCCTGGCGGTGATGATTATAGTTGCATGTTGCGCAGGCATTGGCATGGGGTATCCGTTGGAGAATGGGCAATGGGTCACCGGGGAATTGGCTTGGCAAACGCATTATGCATCTTGGGGGGCCAGTGCTGGCTTGGCATCAAAGATTCATGCTGTGGTGATTGGCTGCGCGAACATGATGACCACCCTGGGCATTCCCCAACATGTGGGTGCTGTTATTATTGGGGTGTTTATTGCATCGTTTGCTGGAACAACATTGGATACATCCACTCGGTTGCAGCGGACCATGCTATTGGAATTCTTTGCCATGTTTCGGTGGTATCCATCGGTGGGGGTGGCGACATTATTGGCTGCTTTATCAGGTGGCATGCTGGCCTTTTCAACAGGATTTTCTGGCAAGGGTGCGCTACAACTTTGGCCGGTATTTGGTGTGCTTAACCAGTTACTGGCGTGCATTGGTTTGGGTGTATTAACCCATTATTTATACAAAAAGAAATCGCGGGTAGTGGGCGTTGCTGCGGCCCCGTTTATTGCCATGATGGGGGTGACATGTTGGGCCAGTGCTCTGAATCAATATCAGTTTTTTATAACCCAACAATGGGGACTTTTTGGATTAAACCTTCTGATACTTGGTTGTTTTATTGGTATTTGTTATGAAATTATGGTGGCCGTTTTCGAGCTAAAAGAAAAAAAGAGCCGGCGCTTGGCATTATTAAGTGATACCTTGGGGTGATTGGGACGGATATTGATGGCCAGGACGGCATGGTTTTGCTAAAATAACCCTTATTTAGAAAAGGGTCCGCATGAAGAACGATAAGCAAAAAAAGGCCATTGCTTTGGTAGAAGCATTGCCATACATTAAACAATTTTCTGGTCAGATTATGGTGATAAAGTATGGGGGGTCCTTAATGGTAAACCACACCCTAAGGGATCAGTTTGCCAACGATATTGTGTTGCTTCGGTATGTGGGCATTAAACCGGTGATTGTGCATGGTGGTGGGAAAGAAATCACCAAATGGATGAAAAAGCTGGGCAAAGAAGCCGTATTCATTGACGGCCAGCGATTCACCGATGATGAGACCATGGAACTAACAGAAATGGTGCTGTCTGGAAAGGTAAACAATGAAATTGTATCGTTGTTAAATCAGCATGGCGGAAAAGCTGTGTCATTGTCCGGAAAGTCAGCCAATATTTTTAATGCCAAACGCATTCGATCAAAAAAAGACCAAGACCTTGGCTTTGTAGGAAGCATTGAATCGGTTGATACTCGGTTGATTCATACCCTATGCAATGAAGGGTATATCCCTGTCATTTCATCGGTTGGGTGTGATGCTGATGGCCATACATTAAACTTGAATGCAGATAATGTGGCCAGTGCCGTGGCCCGCTTTTTGGAAAGCAAAAAACTTATTTTTTTAACCGATGTTGATGGGTTAATGATTGATGGAAAACTTCAACCGTTGATATCCGTTGATGAGGCCAAAGAGCTAATGGCCCACCCGGATATTCAAGGCGGGATGTTGCCCAAACTTGAATGCTCCATTCAGGCAGCCAACAATGGTGTGGATTGCGTGCATATTATTAATGGCTCAACGGAGCATGCGGTGTTGCTGGAAATATTTACCAACCGGGGCATTGGGACCATGTTAAAACAATGACTCATTTTATTGATATTGCTGATGAAACGCCGGACACCATTAACGAGATACTGCACTTGGCAGAAACTGCAGCCAACGACGCACCTTTAGCTGGGGCATCGGTTGGGCTTATTTTTGAAAAGCCATCGAACCGCACGCGATTTTCTTTTGAGGTGGGCATTCAACGGTTGGGTGGGCAAGCCGTCTATATTAAGGGGGAGGACATTCAAATGGGAGACCGAGAGCCCATTTCGCACGTGAGTCGGGTGATGAGCCGTTACTTTGATTTGATGGTGTTTCGTACCACACACCACAGCCGCTTGATGGCGTTTTCAGAGCATGCCACCGTGCCGGTGATCAATGGGTTATCAAATCACTCTCACCCATGCCAAGCGTTGGCCGATGCGTTAACCATTAAACAACACTTTGGCAGCTTTGATGGCCTGTGGCTCACCTACATTGGGGATGGCAATAATGTCTGCCAATCGCTGATGGAAATGTCTGTTGTTTGTGGGTTTAATATGGTGGTGGTATGCCCCCCAGCGTACCAGCCAAAATCAGTGCCCCATGGGGTGCATGTGACCCATGATATATCCGATGTTATTGCCAACACCCATGTGATATACACGGATGTATGGGTGTCAATGGGGGATGAGCATGAAACCAAGGAACGATTGGATGCATTTCAGCCGTATCAAGTGAATTCGGCATTGATGCAACAGGCGCGAGAGGATTGCATATTTTTGCATTGCCTGCCTGCCAATATTGGGCAAGAAGTGACCAATGATGTGTTTGAGTCAAGCGCGTCTAAGGTGTTTGACCAAGCAGAAAATCGGATGCATGCCCAAAATGGCCTAATGCGGTGGATAATGAAAGGACGAAACAATGAAAAATAAAGTGGTATTGGCATATTCAGGGGGGCTAGATACATCGATTATGATTCCATGGTTAAAGGACCATTATGATTGTGACGTGATTGCCATGTGCGCCAATTTGGGCCAAGCTGATGAGCTGGATGGCTTGGAAGAAAAAGCATTGGCAACAGGTGCTTCGAAGGTATTTGTTGAAGACCTACGGGAGACGTTTATTACGGACTATATTTACCCCACCATGCAAGCGGGTGCCATTTATGAACGGCAATACTTGTTGGGGACCAGTTTTGGTCGACCATTGATTGCCAAACGCCAAGTTGACATTGCCAAGCAAGAAGGCGCGACCATGGTGGCGCATGGGGCCACTGGCAAAGGAAATGACCAGGTTCGGTTTGAATTGACGTTCATGGCCTTGGCCCCAGAGTTGACCATTGTTGCCCCTTGGAAAGATGACCAATGGACCCTGCATTCCCGTGAGGATTGCTTGGCCTATGCCGATGAAAAAGGGGTGCCAGTTGCGCAATCCAAAGCTCGAATTTATTCGGAAGATCGAAACATTTGGCACATTTCTCACGAAGGTGGGGTGTTGGAAGATCCGGCCAATGAAGCGCCAAGCGATGTGTTTACCATTTCGTCTCCTATTGAGGATGCGGTGGATACCCCTGAGTACGTGGTGATTGCGTATGAGAAAGGGGTACCTGTGTCTGTGAATGGGACCCCCATGGGCCCGGTTGAATTGCTAACTCAATTGAATGCATTGGGTGCTGCGCATGGCATTGGGCAGGTGGACATGGTGGAAAACCGTTTGGTTGGCATGAAGTCACGTGGGGTGTATGAAACCCCGGGGGGTACTATTTTATATGAAACCCATCGGATGCTAGAGCAATTGGTATTGGACCGTGATACAGCGTTATTGAAGCAAAGACTTGCCATTGAATATGCACAAATGGTGTATGATGGGCGTTGGTTTTGCCCTGCAAAACAAGCGCTCGATGCCTTTGTTCAGTCCACTCAAAAAAACATGACAGGCACGGTGAAAGTGAAACTTTATAAGGGTAATATTGTGCCTGCAGGTGTGGCATCTAAGCAGTCACTTTACCACCATGATTTGGCCTCTTTTTCAGATACCGATTTATATAATCAGCAAGATGCCACGGGCTTCATTCGTTTGTTTGGATTGCCCATGAAGGTGAATGGCATGGTTGGGCGATCATGACGCAACCTCAATTGTGGGGGGGGCGATTTAAAAAAGGGTTGGCAGATGCGGCCAAAGCATTTAGCTATTCGTTGTCGTTTGATCAGGCATTATTGCCATACGATATTGCCGTTAATAAAGCCCATGTGTTGGGGCTAATGAAAGCGGGTGTGTTAACCAAGGCAGAAAAGAAAACCCTTCATCGGGCATTGGATGAGGTATTGGATGAGGCCCCAGCGGCGTTAACTCCCCTGCCAGATGATGAGGATGTGCATGGGTTTGTTGAGCGAATGGTGGTTCAGAAGGTGGGTGATTTGGGTAAAAAAATGCACACTGGAAAATCGAGGAATGACCAGGTGGCTACGGATGTTCGGTTGTACATTAAGCATCATATTTCAGACATCAACGATTTAATTCATACGACATTAAAGGCATTGTACGACTTGGCTGTTTGCCATAAAGAAACAGTGTTCCCTGGGTTTACTCATTTGCAAATTGCGCAACCCGTGGTGTTGGCGCACCATGTGTTGGCTTACATTGAAAAATTTAAGCGGGATCAAAACCGCTTTGTGGATGCGTTTGAACGGGCCGATGTTTGCCCTTTGGGCTCAGCTGCTATGGCGGGCCCGAATTATGGCATAGACCGGTTGATGGTTGCGGGCGAACTGGGGTTTTCAGACATTACATTGAACAGCATGGACGCGGTATCCGACCGTGATTTTATGTTTGATTTTTTATATGCGGCATCCATGATTACGCTTCATTTGTCTCAGTTTTGTGAGGAACTAATTTTTTGGTCGTCTTCCGTGGTTGGCTTCATTCGCATTGGGGATGAATTTACCACTGGCAGTTCGATTATGCCGCAAAAAAAGAACCCTGACATTGCTGAATTGATTCGTGGGCAAGCCGGGCCGGTGGTTGGGCAATTCATGGGCTTGCATGAAATGGTGAAGGGGTTACCCTTAACATACAACCGTGATTTACAAAACGATAAATTATTGCTGTTTCAAGCGGTTGATATTACCACGTCGGTGTTGGAATGTTTTTCTGGCATGATCCCCACCATCGACGTCAACAAGGATCGCATTGAATCGGCCATGATGTCGGGCCATATTTTGGCCACTGAGTTGGCGGACTATTTGAGTCAAAAGGGTGTGCCATTTCGAGATGCGCATCATGTGGTGGGGCAAATGGTGCAGCATGCGGATTCGGTTGGAAAACAGGTGCATGAACTAAGCATTGATGAGCTAAAAGGGTTTTCCCCAGTGGTTGAATTGGATGTGTCGGATCGGTTATCATTTAAAGCAGCAATTGACCAAAAACAAGGGATTGGATCAACCTCATTTTTGCAAATACAAGAGCGGTTGAATCAATTGAAGGAGGAATTTAAATGGTAGAACAAAGTTTGGTGTTTATTAAGCCTGATGGTGTACGGCGCAATTTAATCGCCGAGGTGGTTGGTCGGTTTGAACGTCGGGGCTTTGGGTTTAAAAAATTGGAGCTTCGCACGTTATCCCCCAACGAGGTGGATGCCCATTACCAAGAACATGTGGGTAAGGATTTTTACCCACGGTTACGGGACTTCATTTTAAGTGGACCTGTATTGCTAATGGTTTTGGAAGGGGACCGGGCCATTGATGTGATTCGCACCATGGTTGGCCCGACGGATGCCTTGGACGCATTGCCCGGCACCATTCGCGGTGATTTGGCCTTATCAAAAGGTGAAAATATTATTCACGCTTCTGATAGTGTTGCATCAGCAGAACGCGAGATTGAGAACTTTTTCGGCGCGCTTGTTGCTTAGCCTTATGGTTTTGGTGGGGGTGGCGTTTGTGCTGTTGTGGTTACGTTTAGGCATTCACAAAGAGGTGTTCTATGAGGATGACTGGTTGGACTCACCCCTTACCCGAGACATAAACATTGATAACCCAAATCGTTTGGTGTCGATGAGCATTCCAAACCCAACGCCAGCACAAAAACTGCAGCCAGTGATGGTGTTGGTTCATGGGTTTTCAGCATCGACATTTGAGTTTGAATCATTTAAAAAGGCCATGAGTGCCAGTGAGCCTTCGGTGCTGTTTTCCAATGTTATTTTGGGTGGCCATGGCCAGGACCATGAGGCGTTTCGACGGGCTACCTATGCCGATTGGCTGGCCCCCATTGTGGCGGAGGTTCAGGCATTGGTGGCATTGGGGTATGAGCGTATTTATATGGTTGGGTTGTCCACTGGCGCCACTGGTATTTTGCATGTGCTTTTGGATGGGTTGTTGCCAACTGAATCCCTTCGGGGTCTTTTTTTTGTGGACATATTCATAACGCCCAAGGATACCAATTTGCATATCGTGCCCTATATTCAATATGTGGTAAAAAATACTCGGTCGGGTGCAAGTCGACCCATTGAAACCCGCCATTGGTATGTGAACCGGCCCACCAGCGCATTGGTTCAATTATTGGCCCTAACAAAAACAGTTCAAACTCAATTAACCCAAGATGCGCAACGCAATACCCCACCCATTCTGTTGTTTACATCGGACAATGATCCGACATCCGATACCATAGGGTCGGATGTGGTGGCTAAGGCCATTCCAAATGCCAAGGTAATACGTTATGAATCGAATCGGCACATTATTGTTGAGCCTCAAGCCAAGCGAGATTGGACGGACGAAGATCAGGCGAATTTTGATTCGGTGATATCGGCCATTGTGTTGGCAATGTCTAAAAAATAAGCCATGGGCTTTTTGGCCTCACAATGATATGTTCTATACCTTCATGTAAGGTACTGTCTGGCCACTTAAGGTCCCCATTGAGTCCACATTTGGTATTAGAATCATTAGGGTTCCATGAAGTTGGAGAAATGCGCCCGCCTAATGTCATACGACTATCCTTTAAAGGTTTTTCACACGCTTGTTCTGTATTGTCTTTTGCATGTACTGGTGTTGTTCCATGGTAAAATGTCAATGGTACTGGACGTTATTTAGACGTTCATAAGAGGCAACTCAAATGGCATCGTGAGTAGGTAACGGCGAATTCGCTAAATCACTTAAAACACCTGATTAAAACCGAAATAAAACTCTTTGTTGGTTTCGGCAAAAGCAAGTTCCAAACGAAGTGACGCACCACCAAACGGGATGTGGCCAGCAAACCCGTAGGATACCAATGATTTTTTTAGCTGACCCGGGTGTGCCCCAATGGCACCACATTCAATGAATGGCACGGCGATAAACCATGCACTAACAGGGGCACGCCATTCCAGCTGAGCATAGCTTAAGTGCTTATCAAGAATATCACTGGTTTTATACCCGCGAAGGTATGAGTAGCTGCCAGCGCCAGATAAAAACAAAATGTGGGGGTGGTGGGTGAGTGTCTGTGTGCTATATACTTTTGTTGCTAAAACACCATGTGGCATTGGTTTAAAATAACGCACGTCATTTGAAAAAATGCTGTGGCCGTCATATAGGTTTAGTGTGAATGCATTGTAGTAACCGTTTTGGGTATTGATGGTTTTGTCTCGGGTATCCAGTTCCGCACCCAAAACAAGCCCCAAGGTGGTTATATTTGTAAACTCACGTGTGCCACTATTTTTGCCAACGTCTTCATTGTAGTAACTCGCAGTTAAACCAACCACGGCATTCCATTGGTTAACCAGTGGGCGTTCAACAGTTATTGTTGTGCTAAGTTCGGAGAAATATAAGGTTTCTGTGTCTGTTTTTTTGGAGGTATTGCCAATGCCGTAATAACTTTTGCCTGTGTTTGAACCAAAGAGTTGGATGTTAATGGTTTGGTTTCCAAAAGGAAGGTTGGCTGCATTAATAAACCCTGATTGCCCTTTTTTTTGGGTGAGTCCAAAGCTTTGAATGGCACTTGTTGCACTGATTTCGTTTTGCCAAAATAAGCCGAGCATGGTGCCCGTGTCGTTTGAAAACCCAATGATTGGAAATAGTGCCCCATGGCTTTTTAAGGTGAATACCACCACTAACGATAACCAAACAATGCGCATTATTTAAACCGTTTAAAGGCGTTGCCCCTGAGTCTTTTAAAATAGTCGCTGGAATCATCAAACACGTCTTCTACCAAAAATAATAGGGCAATCACATTTGGAATCACCATTAGGCCAATCATGAGGTCAGAAAAATTGAGCACGCTGGACAGGGTAATGGTTGACCCAAGAATGATTACCCCAATAAATATGAATTTAAAAGGCAAAATGGCCCGTTTGCCAAACAAAAACATGATGGCGGTTTCGCTGTAATATGACCATGTGATCATGGTTGAAAATGCAAACAATACCACGGCCAAACTAATGAATATTGAGCCAAATCCGCGAAGGAATTGATCAAATGATGCAATGGTTAGGGCAATGCCATTTTTTGGCGTGCCCATAAAAATATCATCAACTTCAAGGCCCTCACTGTTTTTGTCCACAATGAATTCCAAGGATAATTTATGCAGATAAGGGCGTTCTAAAATCCAATCATTGGTGTCTTCTTTGAATTCTAGTGTATGGGTTTGCCAGGTGTTGTTGGATGTTGTCGGGCTTAATTTGAACGACACAATGTCCAAGTCCTTGTCTTTTTTTGATGAACTAAAAAAGTAAGTTTCATCGCCATGGAGCTTCAAGGCGGCCACTTTATTGCCGTTGGAATCGCGAATGATAAGGGCATAGTTTCCCCTCCCGCGTTTGGTTTTAAACTGAATGGCATCCCCATTCAATGCGGTCACCTGGGTGCCATACCAAGTGCGTGATGATTTTACCACATCAATAAAGTGTGTTTGGTACGATTCTACGTCAGTGGTATTTTTAGTGTAAATTAATCGTTTGCCTTGCCCGTCATCTTTATGGGCAATGGCCCAGGAATTGGATTTGCCTGGCAAAATCGATTCAGTTTCAAATGAAATTTGGTTGGATGTTGGTGAAAATGAGGCTTTGCCGTAATTGCCGCCCAAAATAATCACAATGGCTGTGGCTGTGCATACCACAATGGTGTCGATGAATGGGCCTATGGCCCCAACCAGGCCTTCACGCACAGGCTCATTGGTTTTTACTGCGGCATGGGCAATGGCTGCCGAGCCCAAACCGGCTTCATTTGAAAACACAGCACGACGCACCCCCCACAAAATTACCGTGCCTACTGAACCGCCAGCCACTGCTGCACCACTGAAGGCATCGCTAATAATAAACCGAATCACCCCAGGAATGGACGTGATGTTCATTATGCATATGACCAATGCCCCAAGCACATAAATAATGCACATGGCAGGCACTATTTTTGACGCCACTTGGCCAATGCGCTTAATGCCACCAATAATAACCAACGCAATGGCAATCGCAAGTGCACACCCCGTAACAATGTGAGGAACATTAAAGTAGGTGGCCAGGGCAGAGGCGGCTTGGTTGGCCTGAAACATGCCCCCTGCGCCAAACCCCCCAAAAATGGCCGAAATGGCAAATAATATGCCCAATGGCTGAAGAAACTTTGGTAGTTTTTTCTTTATGTAAAACATGGGGCCGCCATAAACGATGTTGGTTTTTGGGTCGATGTGACGGTACTTGGTGCCCAAGGTGCATTCCACAAATTTGGTGGCCATGCCCAGAATCCCCACAATCCACATCCAAAAAATGGTGCCTGGTCCCCCAATGCCAATGGCAATGGCAACACCCGCAATGTTACCCAACCCAATAGTGCCAGAAAGTGCTGCCATTAAGGCTTGAAAATGGGTAATTTGCCCAGGTTCATCCGGGTTGTCGTAACGACCACGAAGCAATGCGATAGCGTGGCCAAAGCCACGAAACTGTATAAACCAAAATCGTAACGTAAAAAAGATGCCGCAAAACAGGCACAGCATAACAACCGGGTAGTACCATACCAACTCAACGGCTTTACCTAACCAAACAGATAATAAAACCAATATTGGGTGAAGAGTGGTGTCTATAAATTGTTGCATGGACTACCTAATTTTATAGAAAAGTATGGGGTAAAACAAGGGGGTAGGAGTGTGGTGCTACCAAATAATCATGCCAATTAGTAATAAATAACTATTCTTGATGGTGGTTAAATAGCGATTATTTTACTCTCTTAAGCTGTATTGGGGAATTCTTCCATTTCTGTTCCTTCATAGCTGAGATTTTTCTTAATGTTACGACAATATATGCAAATAAAGGTTAAACCACAAAGTAACGATCCTCCACCGATGAATGACGACATTAGAATAATAAATGTCGTATTGGATTTTTTTGGATCGGAGGGTGGTGGTGTTGTTGGGTTGGAATCTGTTGGAGATGTATTGGAGGGTGGTGGTGGTGTTGGTTTGGAAGCTGTTGGAGATGTATCGGAGGGTGGTGGTGGTGTTGGTTTGGAAGCTGTTGGAGATGTATGGGAGGATGGTGGTGGTGTTGGGTTGGAATCTGTTGGAGATGTATTGGAGGGTGGTGGTGGTGTTGGTTTGGAAGCTGTTGGAGATGTATGGGAGGATGGTGGTGGTGTTGGGTTGGAATCTGTTGGAGATGTATGGGAGGGTGATGGTGTTGTTGGGTTGGAATCTGTTGGAGATGTATGGGAGGGTGGTGGTGTTGTTGGTTTATGAGTGGCAAGGTTTTCTTGTAAATTTTTAAAGTTATTTGGTTCAAATAAATCTGTGAAAGTGATGTTTAATATGCCGTTTCTCTTTTTTTGTTTTTCAATGATGACAGGGTTGAAATGAAACGTTATCTTAAAGTATTGATTTCCGATTTTAAATTCAATAAATAGATCTGTGACAGCGTTATTTTTTTTGAAAAATTCGTATTGGCTTTCGATATGGTGGATTAATGAACCCAACCCTTGAACTGTTGTTGTATTTATTCCATAAGATTCTTTTGTTTGATAATAATCAAAATAGCTGTGAACCATAAAGGCATCTATTTGATCAGCAATGGAGGATAACGCACGTTCTAAATCATCCCTAATGGATGGAAATATTAAATGATATGATTCAATGGGTGTTAATGCCATGCGACTGATTTCTTCTGATTTATCTGTCGTTTTTTTTCTTAAGTGTGATTTTCCTGAGAGTGTTTTTAAAAATAAGTCTGCATATAATTTATTTAAGTATACGTCTCTGTCAAGGCATTCAGATATATTTAGTAGCTTTAATTCGTGAGTTGTGTTGCTTACTTCCATTTTTCCGCAGTCAGGGCTATGCATGAATGATTGGCCATCGAGTGCTTGAGTGACTTTGGGATCCATCCCTTCTGTGGATAGGATCATGTTGTCTGGCGGCGAAAGATTAAATATATCAGCGAGGGCTTTTGCATCCATGGGGCCCAATCCCATTTTAATTGGGAATCCACCATTGTATAAATACATCATAATGCTTAGCAATCGTGGCGGAAGGTTTGATGCGTGTTGCTCATACATCGCGTTGAAATTTGGATGTGGGACACCAAATACGTGTAGTAATTCGTGGTTAAAAACGTCATCTACGTTAACGAACGCACCAAAATATGCGTATGTTAGACTTGGATTGACTTCTATGGGTGTCATAAATGTTATGACCCTTGTACCTTTATTTAGAATGCCATCGATGGTTTGCCCATGTAAATATTGTACATACGCATTCATTGCTGTATTTTCTGGTTTGTAAACTAAGAGAGAATTGTTGCTTGGCAATTCTTGGGGTTCTTTTAAACATATTAGAGGAACTTTATTCCCCGTAGGTATCTTTCCAAACACTGATTGAACGGTTTGTTTGAATGAGTTAATAAAATGTGCTCCTGTATGAGGTTCCATTGATTGATGTGTGTCACTCCCCGGGTTATTTGGTGGACAGGGCACAAGGTTAGGAAGTCCAAAATGGGCGTATACCCGATTTGTTTCTGTAAAAGTTGGATATAATTTAGCCGGGTCGCCAGCTGGTTCTGGAATGGTGACCAGGGGCTTACGTTGTTGATCAACAATAACGCTGCCGGCTAAATTTAAGCAGAGCATTTGGTTTGTTTTAGTTAAACCGTCTTTTACGAATATTTCTGCCCCAGTAAACGAAGCGCCTTTGTAGACACTTTGTGTATGCTTATGTGTTGATTGGCGTTCGTGTGGAAGCTTCTTATCAATCCAATACATTGGTACTGAAGGTTGTTGATGATTGTATGGGTCAAAAACAATGGTTGTATTTTCAAAAATTGCCCCTTCAGCATTGATGCCGTGGAATTGACTGAAGTCTATGTTGGAATTTGTAAATGAAGACCCTCGAATATCACAATTTAACATAGTAATCGTTTGTGTGTTTTCTAATTGACAACTAAGAAAAATACAATTGGAAAACATAACGTCTTTCGGAATATTAACGAGTTTTGCATTAATATAAAATTGATCTGTTACATGCATTTCTTGAGTCCCACCCATATCAATTATTTGAGGCGCTATATTGAAATTGCCGTTTTTGTAGTTAATAAATTTCATCAATACGTCTGTTTCATCGATACTGATGTTGTTTGGTAAAGGTTTGCCGGTTGTTAAATAGGTTGCAATTTCATTTTTGTGTGTTTTTATTGTTGTTTCAATAGCAGCACTAGTTTGAATTGAGTTTGATGGCGTTGTTGACGCTATATTTCCCAACAATAGCCCTATTTTGGTGGCAAGTCTAAGGGCTTTTCCTGGCCAGCGATTATTACATTTTTTTCCTTCAACTCTATACATCTTTCACCTCTTAGAAGGGCTTTTTTTAAACGCTTTTGTATTAAAAAATCATAGTCAATACAGGTAATATCGTAATTTCATCAATCGAATTTCACAGCAAATCTACTTTGCATTTTACGTGTGATGTTAACAAGGCCTGAACGTGTTGTAAATGAAACGCTGGATAACAATTCAACATTCCCAGTTTGTTGCGTGGTTGGGGACTCCCATGGTTTGTTGTGTAGATGGTTATATTTTTACTTGCAACTATTCGGGTGGCGATGGATAACAAGTGCCCACTTAAAATGTTAAAGTTCCGCGGGTGGTTTATTTTGTTTAACTATTCGTCGGGTTTAATAGCCGTTTCATTTCTTGAGTGGCGGTGGTTAATCCCACCTCAACGGCTCTGCAAATAATGCTATGCCCAATGTTAACCTCTTCAATTTGAGCAATCTGTGAAATGGCGATGATGTTGCTGTAATTTAACCCATGGCCGGCTTGCACTTTAAGTGCCATATCGGCGGCCAAGGACGCACAATCTTTAATGGCGGCCAATTCGAGTTCGGGGGTAGGGCTTAGGGCATAGGTCCCGGTGTGCAGTTCAATGCCGTTGGCATTTAAGGATTTGGCAATCTCAACATCTAATGGGGTGGGATTAATGAATAGACTCACCTGAATGCCGTGGTCTTGGAGTTTTTGAATGGTGCTTTGCAAATGTTGGTTGTTTCCAGCCAGGTAAAGCCCGCCTTCGGTGGTCAGTTCGGTTCGTTTTTCGGGCACGATGCAGGCCCATTCGGGTGTTACTTGAATGGCAATGTCAATAATATCAGATGCGGTGGCGCATTCAAAATTGAGCTCATTTACCAAGGGGCGAAGGTCAAAAATGTCGGAATCTTGAATATGGCGACGGTCTTCGCGTAGGTGCATGGTGATGTTGTCGGCCCCCCCGGCAATGGCCCAACGAGCAGCGTCTGCCAAATTGGGTTGCCCTTCCTTTCGTTGCTGCCGAAGGGTGGCAATATGGTCGATGTTTACGCCAAGTCGGGTCATTTTAGGTGCTCCTTTAATTTATTATGGCTGAGTACGTTGCCGAATACCACGTGGCGCTGACCGTCAAAGTAAATGTATGTGGGAATGCTGGCTTGTCCGTGCGTGGTAAGCAAGGCCGAAATGTTTGGGGATCGGTTGGTCCAATCGGCCTGAATTAGGGCAAGGTTCTTCTGTTTAAATAACGATTGAGCGGCAGGGGTATTTAATACGGTTAGTTTATTGGTTTGGCAGGTGATGCACCACTTGGCCGTAACATCAATAAAATAAGGCGAATATTTGGCCTCTAACTGGGCAATGTGTTGTTTGGAGTAAGGGTGCCAGGTGCTGATTGAGGCGGAAGGGCGCATGATTAATGCCCCAACAATCACCAAGGCGGCCATGGCCAGCATGGGTGCTGTTTTTTTGGCGTTGCTTTTAAGCGTAAGCCAAAAAAATGTGCCCACGCAAATGCACACAAACATTAGCCAAGCGCGCGGGTTGATTTGGGCATGCAGCACCCACATTAGCCAGGCAATGGTTGCAACAAAGCCCAGGTTGAGCCATGATTTGATACGTTGGTTCCATGCCCCGCTTTTGGGCAGCCAACGGCCAACACGGGGTATTAAAATTATAAGGGCCATGGGCAATGCCAAACCCATTGATAGTGATAAAAATATCAGTAGCCCAACCATGGGCGATTGAAACAGGGCCACCGACAAAGCCGAGCCCAAAAATGGTGCCGTGCAGGGGGTGGCAATAACGGTGGTGAGCACGCCCGATAGCCACATTGTATTGCTGGGGCGGCTGGCCCATGAGGGTAGTGGTAAGTGAATAATGCTTAGGTGAATGGCCATCATGCCCAAGAACAGAACAATGAGCCCTTGAATAATAATGGGCGACTGCAATTGAAAGCCCCACCCTAGGACACTGCCACTGGCCTTAAGCAAAAGCAACACTGCATATAAGGCCAACAGGCTGCCGCTAACGCCCATTGCATAATGCAATGCATTGGTTATTTTTGTGGTTGATGGCCGTTGTTGCAGTTGCAGGGCTTTTATGCCCAATATGGGCAACACACAGGGCATAATGTTGAGCAAAAGCCCCCCTATGAATGCCCCCAGAATGGCCAGCCATGCGGTGGTAAATGGCGAGGTTTGAATGGGCAGGTTAAGGGCAATGGGCGGGTGATTATCAAGAAAGAGTTCGCCTTCAATGGCAGGCAGCGCTTGGGTTATTAGGGGGACGCGAAGTTGAGTGGCCGATGCCTTGGCATTGCCGATGCTAAATTGTTGGTTGTGGTAAGGAAAAAATGCTGCTGTTTTTACGGGCGTTGGCCACATTAGAGAAATGCTTCGCCAGTTTTTTTTGGCTGTAATGGGCAGGCGTGGTGGTTGGGGGGTGGTGATGGCTGGCATGGTTGGGGGCAAGGACAGGGCAATGGTGGCATCTTTTTGAATGCAAAGCTCCAGGCACTCCAGCCATTCAAACGATGCCCGAATGGTGGCCACGTTGGGGGGTGTTAGCATTGGCAGGTTATAAGTCACCTGATTTGTGTAGCCATAGGTGACCAGGGGGCCGGCTGGAATAACCGACGGTTTTGGAAACTCAATTGGGCCAAAAGTCACTTCTGGTGTAATGGGGGAAATGCGTGCGCCTTGGCCAGAATCGCCGGGGTTTTTCCAATACGTGTGCCAGCCTTGGGGCAGTTGGTGATGAATTTGGGTAAGGACATGGCCATTGGGCAGCGTGCCCAGAACCGACCAACTGATGCGTGGTGCTGCATAGGCAATGGCGGAGCAAAAGGCCACCAATAGCATAGCGTTTCTCATGCCTTAACTATACGAAACAACGGGTCAATTAACAAACCCATCCAACGTCCCCCAAAGCGTCAGGGTCAATCAGTGGTTTTAGTGTCCCGATAGGTGTCGCTTTGTTTTGCGTATGAAATCTGATTTATACAACCTGAAAAAAACAAATAAATTCATATCCACTAAGGGAATAAACAATGGGAAATAGTGCCCCTTTTTATTGGTGTATGAGCGAATAATTCGGATTAAGTTTTGGCAAGAATTTACGTGTTGGCGGGTCATTTTTAAATCAATGTCAGCCGAAGATAAATTGAAAATTTTCATTGCTTTTTTTCTTCCAACCAATTGCCCTAATCGCCATGCCCAGCCAGGGTCACAGGGAATTGCGATATCAATCACGCCATCATCTGTGAGTAAATCAACCCACTTGAGCAAGGCTCCTTCGGCATCAGTCACATGCTCCCAAACATGACTTGCGATAATTCGTGTAAATGACTTTCCTGAATGCTTGAAATGGTCGTAATTTGGGTCATCTTCATAAAAGTGCTTTTTTATGTTGTGCTTGGAGACCTCGATGTTATGATCTAAGATATGCCTTGCGTCACTGATCCAGTACTCGTGAACATCATTCAATTTGATAATACTGCAGTGCGGTTTCGCTCCCCCACCAATCTCTAAGATGTTTTTGTTAAGTACTGGTGGAATGTTACGTGATAAGATTTTATGGTTTTTCCTCATGAGAACCCCCTGAATGCCGGTATATAAGTAGTCCTGATACCCATCATATTGAAAATTTAATTTTTCTCTATATTGCATGGTTAAATTATACCAAATGCCATTTTAAATAATCCAATGGGACTAATCCGTAACCACATGATGGCATGGCTTTTTAAATCAATGGCTTGAATGCATGTTTAAGATGGCCCAAAATGGGGAAAGAACTATATGGGTTTAAC
>JADHOE010000032.1 GCA_016779165.1 Candidatus Margulisiibacteriota bacterium
CTTTTTTTGAATTATCAATTGAATAGCAAGCAAAGCCCCGGTAGTATTAAACTATAACAAAAAATTGCAAGTAAGGAGTACGCCGAATGCCAGTAGGAAATAAAATGTTTCAGGGGGATTTTACAAAAATGGGGAAAATGAGCAATCAGAGCATCATTAACCAGCGACGCATTATTAATGGGTATGATGACGGGTTGCTGCAAGCATCGCCTCTCAAACATCCTTGGGCACGAGAGATATTTAAAGGCATGCAAAAAAACAACTGGGTGGCGGAAGAAATTTCATTTCAAAAAGATAAAGAACAGTGGGAATCCAACGAACTAACAGAGCAAGAGAGAACATGCTTTTTGCGTGCTCTGGCATTTGCATCCAACTTGGATGGCTTATTGGTGAACTCATTGTCAGAGGTGATCAAGCCTCATTTAACATCTCCTGAAGTGGTATTGGCGGTGGCCCGGCAAATCTATGAAGAGTGTTTGCATGTTGATAGTTATTCGTGCATGGTTGAGGCGGTTGGATTGGATCCTGAAGAAGTCTATGGTTTGTATCGAAAAGACAAGCACCTGTTTTATAAGAACAAGCGAGTATTGGAGTCCATGTATAAAATCAATCGCCCTGATTTCTCAACCAAAACAACTGAAGGTGCCAAAGAGTTTTTAGAAGCATGTTCCACCAACTTAATTTTTGAAGGTATTTTCTTTTTTAGTGCATTTTTGGTGTTCTATAATTTTGGTCGCCATAACAAAATGCCAGGAAGCAAGGAAATGATTCAGTTTATTAATCGCGATGAGGATTTGCATGTGCGTTTGTTTGTGAACATCATCAACACCATTAAAGAAGAACAGCCAGAGGTTTGGACCGATGAATTGAAAGCCACCCTGCGCCAAAATATTATGGCTGCGGTTGATATGGAAATTGAATGGGGCGTGTCATGCATTGGCGATGGTATCTTGGGCATTACGCCAGTGATGCTAACGGAGTACATACAGTTCATTGGGGACATGCGGCTGGAGTCTGTTGGTCTTGAAAAGGCATACAAAGCACCCAATCCATTTCCCTGGTTGGATGAATTTACCCAAAACAACATGATTGAAACCAACTTTTTTGAAGGAACAGTTAGAGAATATCAATCTGGCAGTTTGGAGTGGTAAAGTATTGAACCAACACATGAGCCTGTGATAGTATTTTTATTAAATAAACGGAGGTAAAAAATGGCAATCGAGTTTTATAATGTTAAAAAAAGAAAAAAAGTTTCTATCGATGAGACTGGTATTACAAAGGTTGAATACAAAAGAGAAACAGCCAAAGGTATTCAAGTTCGTTATGCATTCAGAGCACAGGATGATGATGGTACAAACCTAACTAAGTTTGTAAGTAAAGCCGATTACGATCGCGTTGATGCACCAGTCGCTGCTTAGTGATTAACTCAACAAACTAAACCAAAGGCCCCATTATTTATGGGGCTTTTTTTTTGCCAAAATGCACACATTACAAACCACGGTACGATTTTCTGGAATAGGGCTTCATTCAGGCGAGCCTGTTCAGATGGCCATTCAACCGTCGACAATTCAGGGTGTTCGGTTTCATGTTTGTATGAATTCCCTTCATTTTGAGGATGCCCTTTCTTTTGGGGCAACAACCAATGCGTGGCATCCCCCTGTTCCGGTTAGCAAAGCAGCCATTGGCCAAAATCACTTACGAGCCACCACATTAACCAACGGGTTTGTGACTGTCCAAACCCCAGAGCACTTTTTGGCAGCATGTTATGCGTTGCAGTTAAGTCATGTGGATGTGTTTTTAAGCCAATCGGAGTTGCCCATCTTAGACGGTAGTGCCATTGGATTTTTGAACGATTTGGGGCCTAAATTGACGCCTGTGGATGCATACCCTGTGCCTGAGCTAGCAATTAACGATGCCATTGACTTTACATGCAATGGGTCATCCTACCATGCTGGACCGTCATCGGATTTTTCCATTTCAATTATGTTGACCTATCCCAATCATTGGGTTAAGACCATGACCCATACGTATCACCATTCCTTGGAATCATTTACTCAAGACATCGCCCCAGCACGCACCTATGGATTTACACATGAGATCGAGCACCTGAAGCAATTGGGGTTGGCAAAGGGTGGTAGCACCGATAATGCATTGGTGGTGTCAGAGGATGGGTATTTGAACCAATCTCGGTTTGACAATGAACTGGCACGCCATAAGATATTGGACTTTATTGGGGATATGGCCATAGGCGGGAAAATCATACGTGGGCACTTTGTTTTAATTCGTCCATCGCATAAAGGGAATTGTGAATTTTTAAAGCAACTATGACAAGGTATTGTTATTGCTTGACGCAATGACTCGGTTGGCAATGGCCAAGGCCGACGCTTTTTTGTCACTATCGTTGACCACCATCTCTTTGAGTATTTCAATAAGTTTTGATTCTTTTTCGGAAATGTCCTTTCCAATAATCCCATCCAATTTAAGAGCCAATATAATTAGGGCAGATACTATTTTTGTTTCATCGTGCCCAAGGTGTGGGAGGACATGCTCCAACGTCTGAATAAATTTTTTATGCAATGCTGCTTTTTTTGGCATCAGTCCGGAAGCTGCCATAGTTTCGTCAGTATGAATGTCCTGAATGGGTTCTGAGGATGTGGAGTGGTGATGGAGGTCAGGCATTATTGTTTAATGTCATTTTTAAAGTCGTCAAGGGAGCTAATAAACGACTGGTAATTGATGGAATAATACACATTGCGACCGTTTTTTCTTGCTTTGGTTACCCCCGCTCGGCGAAGGGTATTTAAATGATGCGACGTTGTTGATTGTTCTAAAAAAAAGTGTTTTTCTACATCTTGTGCGCACATTTCTTCGTTTTTAATTAATAATTGAATGATTTTAAGACGATCTTCATTTGCTAAAGCTTTAAATAAATCAATGTAATTATTCTTCATGCGATCTCCTGAATGCCCATAACGTCTGCCAACGCCTGAGGTAATTGTATTATACCAGATTCCTTTTGATAGTTTTCAATAACCGCAGCCAATGTTCGACCCACTGCAAGGCCCGATCCATTGAGTGTATGAACATAATCAACGGATTGATTTGAGCCTCTATATCTTATTTTCGATCGTCTGGCTTGAAAATCAAGGAAATTAGAGCAAGAAGATATTTCTCTATACTGATTTTGGGAAGGAAACCATACGTCAAGGTCAAATGTTTTGGATGACGCAAATCCCAAATCACCTCGGCAAAGCTCAACCACTCGATACGGCAATTCCAGCAGCTGCAATATGCGCTCCGCATGATGAAGCAATTGCAACAAGCCTTCGTTGGATGCCTCTGGATGAATGAACTGAACAAGTTCAACTTTGTTAAATTGATGAAGTCGAATTATGCCTTTCATGTCTTTCCCATAGCTCCCAGCCTCTTTGCGAAAGCAGGGGGTATACGCACAGTATTTAATGGGCAAGGCATCAGCCGATAAAATTTCATCCCTGTGCAAGTTGGTTAGTTGTACCTCAGCAGTTGGACTAAGCCAGTAATCGGTGTCCACTTGGTACAAATCATCTTGAAACTTTGGCAACTGGCCTGTGCCCACAAGCGAATGTTGGTGCACAATGACCGGTGGTGATACTTCTGTATAGCCATGTTGAGTGGTATGGGTATCCAACATTAATTGTGCCAATGCACGTTCAAGTCGGGCACCTATCCCAGTAAATGTGGCAAAGCGAGACCCCGTTACTTTTGTTGCTCCTTCAAAGTCAATCAAATGCAATTGTTGGGCAATGTCATCGTGGGATTTGGGGGTAAAGTCAAATGTGGGGGGCGTTCCAACGGTTCTAACAATCACATTGGAATCCTCATCGCTTCCAAGTGGCGTGCTTTCTTGGCAAATATTGGGCACTTCAAGGCATAGTTTGTCCAAGGATTGTTTCACAGTGGTAACGTCATCTTGCAGTTGTTTGCATTGCCGAGAAAGTTCACTTAGGGCATTGCGCTCAGCATCACTGGGCTTTCCTTTTGGAATGGATTGATTGCGAAGGGCCTGGGCCTTTTCCAATGCCTGTTGTTTTTCTCGCCATGTTTGATCCAAGGTTTGAAGGGATTCAAATAGGGCTGGGTCACACCCACGATCCAATAAGGAGCTGGCAACCATGTCTGGGCATTCGCGAACCAATTTAGGATTAATCATAGTGATTACTGTAAATACCCAAGGGCTGAAAGTAAAGGCATTGGTGGTTCATTGTGTCAAATAACTCAGTCAAGGGCAAGGTCATGCCAAACGTGCCAAATTCAATAAAGAAGACGTAAGTGCCCATGCTTGATTTTTCGGGGCGAGATAAAATTTTTGTTAAGTTAATTTGATGGTGTTTAAAAATGGCAAGCACATCCAATAAGCTGCCAGGGGTGTCTTTTAATGGCGAGAATGCCAACATGCAACTGGCTTTTGGGTCATTGTAATGGCTTTCAGTTGCTGGTTTTGGTAGGATCATGCCAAATTGGGTGGTGTTTTCTTTTTGGTCGTGAATGTTTTCTTCCACCACATGGATTGGGAAAAAATTGGATATCCCAGCATGGCCAATCACAACGGAGGATGCTTTAGGCAGCGACAAAGCATCGATCATGGGCACCGCACCGGATGTCGATGGGGCATGGTGAATGGTGGCATTTGGGCAATGGGCTTTAATGTATGTGTAACACTGAGCAATGGCGTGGGGCATGGATATGATGGTTGAAATGTCATGTGGCTGAATGGCTGGGTTAAAACTCAACAGGCTTTGTTTGATGGGCGTGGTAATCATAAAGTCAATGCACGCTTTTTTGGAATGGATGAGCCCGTCGAACACTTGATTTACTGGCCCCTCGATAGAATTTTCAATGGGAGTGAAAATGGCGTCAGTATTCCCTGAATGTAGGGCATCAAATAACTGGCCCAGGCTTCCAAAGGGAACCAGTTCACTGGCCGATGGGTACCGGATATCAATGGCTTTTTGGCACGCAACGTGAGTAAATGTGCCCGTTGGGCCTAAATACCCAATGCGCATCAAAGCGTTTGATACAAAGGGTGCGCATCGCAAAGCTCACGCACCATGGCTTGCGCTTGTTGAGCAACACTGGGGTTGTGAACATCAGTCAACATGGTATTGATGATATCAACCACAGTGCGGCACTCGGCTTCTTTGAACCCGCGAGTGGTTACCGCAGGTGTGCCAAAGCGTAGTCCTGATGTTACAAAAGGGCTTTCAGTATCGAATGGAACGGCATTTTTATTCGCTGTAATGCCGATATCATCCAATACTTTTTCGGCCAATTTCCCGGTAAGATTTTTGTTTCGTAAGTCCACCAAGTTCAAATGGTTGTCAGACCCACCCGTAAGCACCTTAAACCCATGGTGAATAAACTGGCTGGCCATGGCCTGAGCATTTTTTACAACCTGGGCTTGGTATTCAGCAAATGATGGGTCAAGGGCTTGTTTGAATGACACTGCTTTTGCTGCAATAACATGCATCAACGGACCACCCTGGTTTCCAGGAAACACGGATTTGTTGAATTGTTTGGCCAAGTCGTCATTGTTTGTAAGAATAATGCCGCCCCTGGGCCCACGCAACGACTTATGTGTGGTGGATGTCACAACATCTGCATAAGGCACAGGGGACGGATGGTGACCACTGGCAACCAACCCAGCAATATGCGCCATGTCCACCATAAAATAGGCGCCAACTGACCTTGCTATGGCACTCATGCGCTCAAAATCAATTTGCCGTGGGTAGGCGGATGCACCCCCAATGATGAGTTTTGGTTGGTGCTCGTTGGCCAACCGCTCCATTTCATCGTAATCCAATAATTCGGTGTCTTTGTTAATGCCGTAGGACACCACCGTGTAAAATTTGCCAGAAAAATTTACCGGAGACCCGTGGGTTAAATGCCCGCCATGGGATAAATCCATGCCCATAATTACATCTCCGGGTTGAAGCAAAGCAGTAAACACCGCCACGTTAGCTTGTGCACCGGAGTGTGGCTGAACGTTGGCGAATTGGGCGCCAAATAATGTGCACGCCCGCTCAATGGCCAAGGTTTCGACCTCATCAACAAACTCACACCCGCCATAGTAACGTTTTCCTGGCAAACCTTCTGCGTATTTATTTGTTAAACAAGACCCTTGGGCTTGCATGACGGCTTCAGATGTAAAGTTTTCAGATGCAATTAACTCAATGCTGTGCTGTTGACGTTGAAGTTCCTGTTGAATAATGCTAGAAATATCTGGATCAATTGCTTCAATGGATTGGGCCGAATTATTTTGGGTCATGGTCATTTAGGTGTTCTCCAAGTGTTAATGTTTTATTTGGGCAAGTTTGCCATAAATATACCCCACATTTTAGCTCATTTTTTATGGTTTGAGCAAGGTTGGTTTTTACAGCAAAAAAAACCGTATTGTTGCTGTTTTCAAAGAATGATTTAATGTATGGTATGCACCAAGAGACATATTTGACGGGCGTAAAGCCAACCGGCGATATTCATTTGGGGAATTATTTTGGGGCCATTTCCCCAGCGCTTTCATTAGCCAAAGACCACCCCAGTGCAAAAAAATTTTTCTTTATTGCCGATTACCATGCCTTAACCACCATTAAAGATACCAAACAGATGTCTGATTATCGATACCACGTGGCGGCGGCATGGCTGGCGTTTTTTGAGGGAGTTGAGGGGTGTGACTTTTATTTTCAATCCTGCATACCTGAAATTTTTGAATTGTATTGGATACTGTCGTGTTTTTGCCCAAAGGGCTTGTTAAATAGGGCCCATGCGTACAAGGCATTAACCGCACAAAACAAGGAAATTGGACACGATGATGACCGAAACATTAATCAGGGCGTGTTTTCGTACCCGGTATTGATGGCGGCCGATATATTATTGTTTCATGCCACCAAAATACCCATTGGGCCGGATCAAAAACAGCATGTAGAAATTGCCATTGATATTGTTCAACATTTGAATCGTCAGTTGCAGGTGCCAATTCCTGTGCCTGAACCAGTTATTCAGGAAAACACGCCGTTAATTTTGGGCATTGATGGCCAAAAAATGAGCAAAAATTATCAAAATACCATCCCCATTTTTGAATCTGAGGCTGCCTTAAAAAAACAGATTTCTAAAATTCAAACCGATTCAAAACCATTGGGTGAGCCGTTGAACTCAAACGATTGCATGGTGTTTCAGTTGCATCAGCTCATGGCCAGTGCCGAAGCCACTCAGCAAATGCAGGCGGAATACAGTTCTGGTTGCATTGGGTATGGCCATGCAAAGCAGCGGTTACTAGCGGCCATGCTTGATTTTTTTTCGCCAGCGCGGGCCCGTTTTTTTGAGCTTATTCATCAGCGAGACCAAATTGACGCACTGATTCAATCATCACTAAGCAATGTGCAAACAGTAGCCACGGCCAACTTGCGTGCGATCAAATCATCATTGGGGGTATCATGCTAAGCGTTATTTTTTGGTGCATTGGGTGCAGTGCTGCGTGCATGTTTGTCATGACAAAATTAGCCATTAAGGCATCCAATAAACTGGATTTTTACGACATGCCCAAAGCGCGTAACATGCACAAATCTCCTACACCATTGTTGGGCGGACTGGCGCTGTTCATTAGCATTGCATTCACATTGTTGCCCATAATACCTTGGGAGTGGTCCCCGTTTACTGCGGGATTGGTTGGTGCAATCTTTATTTTTTTGATTGGGCTTTACGATGATAAATATGCAGTGAACCCATGGGTTAAAATGGGCCTGCAGGCTGTGGTTATTACAGGGCTCTTTTTTAGTGGTGTTCGCATTAATTTTATGACGTGGCCTGGGGAGATTGCCCCACTATTTTTTGGCACATTGGCATCGTTTTTTGTGACACAGCTTTGGATGATTACTATCATTAATATGTTTAATATTATTGATGGTATTGATGGCCTTGCCGGTGGAATTTCATGTTTGACATCTCTGGTGTTGTTGCTGGTGTCTTTGGCGGTGTCGCCCTTGGCTGTTTCGGTGCTATTATGCGCAATGGTAGGTTCAACGGCCATGTTTTTACGCTTCAATTTTCATCCGGCCAAAATATTTCTAGGTGATTCTGGAGCGCTGCTGTTGGGGTATTGTTTTGCTTTGGTCTCTATTTTAGGGGTGTTAAAGTCAACGGTGTCGGTGATGATCCTGGTGTTTATTTTTGCAGTCCCTTTGATGGACCTGTGTTTAAGCATTATCCGTCGAACAGTCAAACGAAGAAATATTTTTTACCCGGATTTAGAGCATATTCATCATCAGTTGGTGATAAGGGGAGTATCGGTCCCGAAATCTGCAGGTATTTTGTACGCCATTTCTGGGCTATTTGGTGTGGTTGCCATTGTGGCGTCAAAGCAATCTCGTGTTGTTGATATTCTGATTGGATTGGCCCTATTTTTGGGGGTGCTGACTTATTTTTCTGTGCTTCAATTATCCAAAAAGCATGTAAAAAAACATGAATAATTAAACGTCACGGTTTGACATGCCAGATTATTATCTAGTAATGTGCCAAAATCAATAGTTGATTGCCTTTTTGCATTGATTGTTGATCATGCAACAAGCGTAAAAAAAGCGAATGGTGTAATTTGTAATGTGAAGTTATGGTAAAAAGACTGTATTTAGCCAAATGTTTAGCAACAACGGCAGTTTTTCTAGGGACACTATCGGCCTCAGTAGGGGGGGGGGGTTGAAACAATGTTCAACACGGTATTTATCATGCTTAAGTACCGCAGGAAAAATAAAAACAACATATATTAATAATATCGTCGGTAATCTAAAAAATGACCAGGAGCCGAGGTTAACCGATTTGGTGTCACACCAATTACTGGCCAACCATGTGGTTGGCAATCATCTGCAATACCAGTTGGATACTGCAGATCAATTAATTTTACCCGTGTTACGCCTTATTGAACCGAATGATGTGGTTGTCGGGCATTTTGATCCCCATTGTATTGAAAACAAAGTTGGTGATTTTGTTGATCAATATACCCAAGAAGAGGT
Organism: Candidatus Margulisiibacteriota bacterium; assembly: GCA_016779165.1. Lineage (GTDB taxonomy): Bacteria > Margulisbacteria > Marinamargulisbacteria > UBA817 > UBA817 > UBA817. The sequence goes on from JADHOE010000032.1 coordinate 9,039, forward strand.
GGATGTATTTTTAAAAACAATGCGCTTAGATCGAAAAGCCACTATGTTAAAACAGAATTCTAAAACCGTCTTTACACAGTGGGTCATGGATTATTTGAATCACGCATTAATTAAGATGCGGGATAACTATTTAACAGAGCTAATGGGAGGGCCATGATCCAAATTCCCGTTAACTTAAAACGAAATTTTCGGAATCGCGTCGATTAACGTTCGGGTGTAATCGTTTTTTGGGGATGTAAAGATATCTTTTGGTGTGCCCATTTCAACCATGGTGCCCAAATGCATCACGCCAACGGTGTCGCATCGTTCCGATACCACCGCCAAGTCATGGGATATGAACATCATGGCCATGTTGGTTTCTGCTGTCAACTCATCCATTAAGGCCAGAATTTCTTTTTGGGTGGTGACGTCCAACGATGCGGTGGGCTCATCAGCAATCAATAGCTCAGGTTTCATCGAAAGGGTCATGGCAATCATAATCCGTTGGCACATGCCCAAAGAAAATTGGTGTGGGTAATCGTCAATTCGTTGATGCGCATCGGTAATCTTAACCTTGTTTAAGTAATCAATGGCCAGGTCCCGTGCCTCTGGCTTGGTGACACCATGGTGAATCTGGATGGTTTCAATCATTTGATTTCCAACCGTAAATACCGGGTTTAATGCAGCCAGTGGGTTTTGAAAAATATAGCCGATTTTCTTTCCACGAATGCGGCGGTAGTCCTTGTTCGATAAATCCCGAAGGGATTGCCCATTAAAGTCAATGTCCCCAGAAATGGTTGCAGTTGGAGGCAGTAATCCCATTATTGCCATGGCAGAAACACTTTTACCAGACCCTGACTCCCCTACAATACCAAGGGATTCCCCCGGCGATATGGTGTATGAAATGCCTTTTACGGCATGCACGGTGTTTTCCTTTGATGCAAACTGCACATCTAAATTACGAACGCTTAACATGGGACTCCTTTGCTTTGGGGTCAAGTAACAGCCATAAGCCATCCCCTAAAAAATTTAATGAAAGTACAGTAAGCGTAATAAGAACCCCAGGAATTAATGCCATCCAGGGGGCGCTGCGCAAGTACCCCAAACTGTTTTCGAGCATGTTACCCCACGATGCATGGGGTGGCTGAACCCCCAATCCTAAAAAACTAAGCACTGATTCCACCAATATGGCCCCACCCATACCCAACATGGCCGCTACAATGACCGGATTTAGGGTGTGGGGCAATATGTGCTTCATTAACACGGTTTTTTCTGCAATTCCTCGGGCCCGGCAGGCCGTTACAAACACCCGCTCTTTTATGCTCAGTACTTCGGCCCGCACCAAGCGCGCCATGCCCATCCACGATGTTGCCCCAATCACCACCATTACATTCAACATGCTGGGCTCTAGTACCACTTGCACCATTAAAATTAAAAATAAAGTGGGCAATGCCATCATCACATCAATGCATCGCATGATAATGGCATCCCCAAGGCCGCCCATAAACCCGGCGATTAAGCCAATGCTCACACCAATCATCAGTGATATGCTTACCGATACTAGGCCAACCACTAGTGAAATTCGTGCCCCATACAGGCTCCGCAATAATATGTCTCGGCCCAAATCATCGGTGCCAAACCAATGCACAATGCTGGGCGGTTGAACCATGGCCTCTGGGTCAATGGCATTGGGGTCAAATGGCAGCAAGGGCACCAGGGCCCCCAGAACGGCCAAGCCGCCCAAAAACACCATGGAAAACCACAACTTTGGGGTCATGCAGCACCCTTTCTAGGGCTAGAAATTCTGGGGTCAGCCATGGCGTAAGACACATCGGCCAACACATTTCCGATTATAATCAGCACCGACGAAAAAAATATGGTGGCCATTAATATGGGGTAATCGCGTTGAAACACCGCTTGCACCCCCAATTGCCCCATGCCTGGCCACGAAAAAATATATTCAATAATAAAGGACCCGCCAATTAATGAAGGTAAATCCAACCCAAGAATGGTAATAATCGGCAATAATGCATTTTTTAGGGCATGCTTAAAGCAAATGCGTCGCTCGCTCAGTCCGCGGGCACGGGCGGCTGTAATGTAATCTTGGGCCAAAATTTTGATCATGGAAAATCGATTGTATCGAATCAGCCCCGCAATGCCCCCAACGGTAATGGTTAATAAGGGCAATGCCATGTGGCGCAACACACTGGCCAGTTGTTGGTACCAAGGCGCATCGCGAAGCAGCGGGTCCATAAACCCCGATGTTGGCAGCCAATCCAACTGCAACGAAAACACTAAAATGAACATCAGCCCAAGCCAAAATGTCGGTATAGAAAGGCCTAAAAAGCTAAAGATAGTAATGCTGTCATCCACCCAGGTATCTTTTTTATACCCGCATAAAATACCCAATGGAAAGGTAATGAGTAAAATAAGGCTCAGCGATGCCACCGAAAGCATTAAAGTGGCGGGCAATCGTTCGCAAATGGCATCAAACACGGGTTGGCCAGTGATATAAGAATACCCAAAATTACCTTGCAATAATGCACTTACCCAATGGAAATATTGCACAAGCAATGGTGCATTTAGCCCTAAATTTTCGCGCACTTGGTCCAGGTCATTTTGGCTGACGCTGGGGTCCATGAACATGATGGTGGGGTCGCCTGGCGCCAGGTGCATCATTAAAAATGAAACAAACGATGCCCCGAACACCAAGGGAATGGCCTGAATCAGGCGTTTTGCAATGATGCTCATTCCAGGTAAACCGACTCTATGGGGTTCATCAACCCTGCTGGGCCTGGCTTGGACAACCCGTTGACCCGTTGATTGATGCCCTGAAGGGTTTCAGGAAAATACAAAAACAAGTAGGGCACATCACTGGCGATTTTGGCATACATGGTGCCATAAATGCGCTTTCGTTCATCTTGGTTAA
>JADHOE010000006.1 GCA_016779165.1 Candidatus Margulisiibacteriota bacterium
GTGCCATGCCTATTTTTTGGTATTTTGGGCGTTTTTGACGATAAATCACTAACATTAGACAGTGTTAAGGCTGTATGTTGATGACATTTAGACAAACCTTGAACACACTTTAAATCGTTTACAGGTTAATGGGGCAGTTAAGATAATTTAAACCAATTTTGCAACGATTGATATCAATATTTTTAAAAACATATCGATAATTGGGGCATGCCCCCAAAACATGACAACCACACTCTTGAAGACAGGCACCTTCGCCACACCATTATTAAACTTCGGGAAGAACTAGAAAAAAGCATTATTAGCAAAGAAAAAGACATTCAAGCTGCTGTAAATAACGACCAAATGACCATTCGTCAATTGGAAAAAACCATTCAAGAATTGCGTGTTCAAAATGAAAAAAACCGCATTGGTGAAGAAGAACGCATTCAAAAGGCCGTGGCAAGTGTATCTGTCGAAAACCGTTACCTGGAAAAAAATGTGCAATCACTGCGTGATGAATTGGAAAAAGAACAAGCTGAACAAAGCACGCGCATTCAAAAAGCCGTGGCGAATGCCAACATTGAAATCAAGCACCTAAAAGGGAACGTCCAAAGCCTGCGCGATGAACTGGAAAAACAACAAATTGGCGAAGAAACTCGAATTCAAAAAGCCGTGGCCGATGCCAATATTGAAATCAAGCACCTTCGCAATAATGTACAGAGCCTACGCGACGAACTGGAAAAACAACAAATTGGTGAAGAAGAACGCGTTCAAAAAGCGGTGGCTGATGCTCACATTGAAATCAAGCATCTTAAGGGCAACGTCCAAAGCCTGCGCGATGAACTGGAAAAACAACAAATTGGCGAAGAAGAACGAATTCAACGCGCGGTGGTAGACGCCAACATTGAAATCAAGCACCTAAAGCGCAATGTGCAGAGCCTGCGCGATGAACTGGAAAAACAACAAATTGGCGAAGAAGAACGCATTCAAAAAGCCGTGGCCGATGCGCACATTGAAATTAAACATCTAAAAAGCAACGTTCAGAGCCTACGTGACACTTTGGAAAAACAACAAATTGGTGAAGAAGAACGAATTCAACGTGCGGTGGTGGATGCCAATATTGAAATCAAGCACTTAAAGCGCAATGTGCAGAGCCTACGCGATGAACTGGAAAAGCAAACCATTGCCGAAGAAACCAAGATACAAAAAGCGGTTGTGGATGCTCATATTGAAATCAAACACCTGCAAAGCAACGTGCAAACCTTACGAAACGAGCTAGAAAAACAGCAAATTGCCGAAGAAACCAATGTTCAAAAAGCCGTGGCTGATGCTGCCATTGAAATACGCTACCTGCAAAAGAACGTGCAATCATTGCGCGATGAACTACAAAAGCAGCAAATGGGTGAGGAGGACCGCATTCAGAAATGCACGGTGGATGCCGCCATTGAAATCAAACACCTGAAAGGCAATGTGCAATCGCTTCGGGATGCACTAGAAAAGCAACAGATCACCGAAGAAACCAAAATCCAAAAAGCCATTGCGGATACTACCATTGAAAACAAGCACCTGCAAAAAAATGTGCAATCGCTACGTGCTGAACTTGAAAAAGACCAGCATGAATCACTAAAACAAATAGAGGAACTAACACGCATTGAGGAATTGAAACGAAAAGAGCTGGAAACAACCATTCAAGAGTTGCGCGAAAAAATTAGTGGCCAAATTGTTAAAATGGATGACATGGCCAACAAACACACCTTGGAATGCGACCACATTCGGGTTCACTTTAAGGAAACCATTGAACAACTGCGCCGAAAATTGGACCACAATTCACCCTCTTAAGGGCCATCAATACTGTTTTTTTGAATCATCGGTTCCTTGTAGCCGCCCATTATATATTTGTTTATGGGTTAAAATTCAACATCATTTGTATTTAAAAACTTATATTTACCTGACGTCAAATTGAATTCCATGTGTTAAAGGTAAATTTCACCGTATCAAGGGTTTTATTATAATTGGTTGTATAACTGCAACGGCTTTGTTCAGTTCCAAAACTAACCTTTGGAAGCAAATTAACCTGATTGCCATCTTTATCAAGCACCCTAAACTGGTCATCCGTCAATTGAAGGGTTTGATTTGGTGCCAACGCATAACTGGTAATAATCGAATCATAATCTACAATATAGTTTGTAGCAGAGTCTTCAATTTCTGTATCGTTTTTATCCAAAAGCCAAATATTCCCAGAAACCTGGCTTGAATTATGGGGATACCCATAATCACTGGCCATAAATTCATGATTTGAATTTAACCCAGTGTATGCAATGCTGGTTTTTCCCCCAGTAGAATTAACAACTTTAGAGCCATATTCAAATGATTTTAAACTGGAATCGAACTTTGAAAAATCCAAGGTTCCGGCAATTAAATGAATTGGCAGTACCATAAGCGTCGCAATTAAAATTACTCGGATATTACTCACTTAAAGGGGGCCCCACGATATGATTGGACAATGACTTTAAGGCAGCCTTTTCATCGGCGGCACGTTCCTGGCTTGTCATACCATTTGAGCTACCACAACCAACCATTGTCAAAACAATTACCAATAATAAGCCCATTTTTTTCATAGCAACTCCAATCAAAAATTATTAACACATAAAACAACTACTGTTTAGGGCGCAGTCATTTTTACCCATCGCCAATCGGTTGTTTAAAACAGCCACAAACCATACCAAATGGGTAAAGCCTGACCCCATTTGATCGACACTAATATTACATCCAAAGCAATGATAAGGACGTGGTGCCATGAATAAACAACAATCCCAGCAATTTTCTGAGTTATTATTAAAGTTGACCAATGAGTTGGCCGTATCAACCACATTGGACGAAGCGCTGGAGCGGCTGGTTGAAATCACCACCACCACCATTGATGCCGACCGAGGCACCATTTTTTTAAACGATGAACGTACCGGTGAATTGTATTCACGGGTGGCCCAAGGCAACTTTCGACGAGAAATTCGCATGTTAAATAATCGTGGGGTGGCCGGTTGGTCGTTTATGAACAATGAAAGTGTAATCATTAAAGATGCCTATAAAGACAAGCGATTCAACAAAGATGTGGATGAAAGCACTGGATACACCACGAAAAACATGATCTGTTGCCCAATATTTTCACTCAAAGGTGAAAAAATTGGTGTGGCTCAAATATTAAACAAAAACAAAGGCAGTTTTTCTAAGAATGACCTTGAGGTATTGGAGACCATGACGCGCCAAGCTGCCACCACATTGCAAAACAACGTGATCATTGAGGAAATTGAAGCCTCCCGAAAGCAAGAATTGGAGTTTTTGGATGTGGTGTCAAAAGTATCATCGGAACTTGAAATTGGCCCCCTGTTGCAAAAAATAATGGAAACCATCACCAAAATGCTGGATGCCGACCGATCAACATTATTTATTAACGATGAAAAAACCAATGAACTGTTTACTGAAATTGGCCAAGGCCTGGGAAAAACCTCCATCCGATTCCCAAATTCGGTGGGCATCGCTGGCTCGGTATTTGCCACAGGAAAGTCCATCAATATTCCCCATGCCTATGCTGATTTGCGATTCAACCCAAGTTTCGATAAACAGACTGGCTTTTTTACCCAATCCATTCTGTGCATGCCTGTACGGAATAAAACCGGAAAAATTATTGGCGTCACCCAAGTCCTCAACAAGCGAGGGGGAACGTTTAATAAAGAAGACGAAGCACGCCTGGAAGCGTTTACATCGCAGATTTCCGTGGGCATTGAGAATGCCAAATTGTTTGACGATGTTCAGAACATGAAAAACTACACCGAAAGCATTTTGGCTAGCATGAAGAACTCCGTCATCACCATCAACGAAGATGGCATAATTACCACATGCAACCGGGCTGGGCTACATTTAATGAAACTTCGAAAATCGGAAGTTCTTGGCAAGCATATTAACGAAATATTGGTGGATGACAATGCATGGATTGTTGAAAAATGCGATGACCTGGAAACACCAGAAGATGAAGATGACCTGGAAGAAAAAAATAACTTACCCAAGTACCGGGACCTGGAATTTTTGGATACCGAACTTCATTTTAACAACGACAAAGTATCCGCCAACATTACCATTTACCCACTCATTACCGAAAAAGACCACGAAGAACACAAGGTTGGATCCATGGTCATGATTGAAAACATTAGCGATGAAAAACGAATGAAGTCCACCATGTCACGGTACATGAACCCAGAACTTGCTGAGCAATTGTTGGATGGTGGCGATGACATGCTGGGTGGCAAGCAAAGCGTTGGCACGGTTCTGTTTTCAGATGTTCGAAGCTTTACCACCATTACCGAGGCCCTTGGTGCGCAAGGCACCGTTGCCTTACTGAACGAATACTTCACCGTGATGGTGGATTGCATACAAAAAGAAGAAGGCATGCTCGACAAGTTCATTGGTGATGCCATGATGGCCATTTTTGGTACCCCCATTGCCCATGATGATGACCCCGACAGAGGGGTTCGAGCTGCCATCGACATGATGGTTAAATTAAATGAGTTTAATGCCCCACGAAAAAAGGCAGGTCAACTCTGCATTGACCATGGCATGGGTCTAAACACAGATTCCATTGTATCGGGAAACATTGGGTCACCAAAACGAATGGACTATACCGTCATTGGAGACGGGGTTAATCTAGCGGCCAGGTTAGAGAGCGCTTGCAAGCAATATGGGGCCCGCATTTTAATTTCTGAATTTACATTTAATGCCCTAAAAGCCACATACAAAACCCGTGAAATAGATAAAGTTATCGTAAAAGGAAAAACCGAACCCGTTGGTGTTTACGAAGTCTTGGATTACCATACCCCCGAAACATTCCCAAATATGGTGGATGCACTGGGTATCTTTAACCAAGGGTTTGAACTTTATAAAGAAGGAAACTGGGATAAAGCCATCAAGCAATTTAAAGGTGTACTTAAAGCCAACCCAGATGATGTTGCAGCCAGCATGTACATTGAACGCTGTGACATTCTTAAAAAACAGAAACCAAAAAAATGGGATGGGGTTTGGGTAATGACCTCAAAGTAAAAAGTCAACCGGGTTCAGGCGATTCATCATAACGTCAACCGGATCGGTGATGTGGGTCATCACACCCTTGGCCACCCGTTCAAGCATCCCAGGCAAGGCCTGTTGCTCGGTGGCATTGAATCGCTGCAACACCACATCTTTGGCATCCATAAACTCTGGCTTTGGGCCAATGCCCAAACGCAAACGAATAAAATCATGGGTATTCAACTGCTGAATAATTGACTTCATGCCATTGTGCGTGCCTGCCCCACCCTTTAACCGAAGCCTTACCCTGCCAAACGGAATGTCTAAATCATCCGTCACCACACAAATATTATTGGGTGTTAGTTTGTAGTAATTCATCACGGCAACCACAGCGTCTCCCGATAAATTCATATAGGTTTGGGGCTTAATGGCCAAGATACGTGCCCCATTGTGCATAATCTGATACACATGCGACTTTAGGGTCGCTTTTTTTTGTTGGTCACCACCCGTGCATCGTAACAATGCATGAATAAACTTAAAGCCAATGTTATGCCGAGTATCAACGTAGGCATCGCCTGGGTTTCCCAACCCAACCACTAACTGAATGCTCACTAAAGCCCCACGCGAATAACGGCATCAATGGCGTGAACAACACTCAAGCCCTTGAGTTTTTGTTTAAATGAATTGAACGCTGATTCTGCCACTTGGCTGGTTAGAATAACCACGGTGGCCGTATTGTTCAACCGTTCTTTTTGAATTAATTTTGAAATGTTAATGCTAGCGTCGGAACAGGTATTGGTGATTTTTTCCAATGCACCAGGCTCATCAGAAACCGATAACCGAATGTAAAATTCTGTCTGGTTATCGTCAATGCTTAGAACGGGGCAGGTACCCAATGATGTCTCTAAATGCCGACGCGAAAGCTGTGCCTTAATGTCAAATGCTATATCCAAAATATCCGACATAACCGCGGAGCCCGTGGGGAGACTTCCCGCTCCCTTTCCGTAGATCATGGACTCACCGACCATATTACCCATGGAAAAAATGGCATTAAATTCATTGCGCACCATTGCCAAGGGATGGTCGACAGGAATGGCCGTTGGGTAAACGGCAGCAAATACCTTATCCATTACTCGGGTTGCTTTTGCAATGAGCTTTACCCGAAACCCCATATCGTTTAAGTATTGAATGTCTGTTAATTGAATGGCATCAATGCCCTGGTAAAACACATCGTCAATTTGAATGTCGAGCTTTAAGGCAACCGCCGTTAAAATAACAATCTTATATGCAGCATCAAGGCCAGACACATCGGCCGTCGGGTCTGCCTCTGCAAATCCAAGGGCTTGGGCATCTTTAAGCACCGTGTCAAATGCCTGCTGGTCTTCAAACAATTTGGTTAAAATATAATTGGTTGTGCCATTTAATATGCCATACACTGACTGCATTTGATTGGCTGAATACCCCACTTTAAACGATTTAATAATGGGAATACCACCACCAACCGATGCCTCAAATAAAATATCCACATCATGTTGCTTGGCTAGCTCAAAAAATGTTTTTTTATGCTTGGCAATCAATTCTTTATTGGCCGTCACCACATGTTTTTTGTGGCTTAATGCTTGAACAATGTAATCGTATGCGGGATCTTCACCGCCAATGACTTCCACCACAATGTCAATGTCAGGGTCAGTAAATATGTCGTTGGGGTTATTGGTTAGGGTTTCCGTCTGAACAAGATGCTTGTATTTTTCAGGGGTTCGCACGCAAATGGTTTTTATGTTTACCGATTGACCACCCAAACGCTGGGCAATCATGGCTTGGTTGGTATTCACAATTTCGTGAACCCCCTGGCCAACGTTGCCAAATCCAATCAATCCCAATGTAATGGCGGGTTTCGATGCTGTCATTGCCTAAAAGTATACCAAACTTTGGTTCCGCAAAAAAGAGCATCAGCCCCTATGGCACCGGAATTGACCACACTACCCAGGCAATATGGTGCGTGTTTTTGATTCGCCATCGTAGCCAGAAATAACGCCCGCCTCTTCCAGCTCATCCATTAAACGCGCCGCGCGATTGTACCCAATGCGTAGTTTTCGCTGCAAATAAGACGTGGATGCGTACTGGGTGGATTGAATCATGGCTTTGGCCTGCTCAAACAATTCATCTTTATCGGATGCAGGTTCGGTGTTGTCATCAGATGGCTCATCCACCTCGACTGCCATTATGTCATTTTCATAGTCCGGTGGCGCTTGATTTTTAATAAAATTCACCACATCATTCACTTCTTTTTCAGATACAAATACCCCTTGCACTCGGTCTGGCTTTACAGACCCGGTTGGCATGTACAACATGTCACCACGGCCCAATAATTTTTCTGCACCGGCAATATCAAGCACTGTTCGTGAATCAATCTGAGACTGAACCGCAAACGAAATTCGTGAAGGAATGTTGGCTTTAATCAAACCCGTCACCACATTCACACTTGGCCGCTGGGTTGCAATGACCAAATGAATGCCGGTGGCGCGTGCCATTTGAGCCAGGCGACAAATTGTATTTTCCACCTCTTGGGATGCCACCATCATTAAGTCAGCAAATTCATCAATCACAACCACAATGTATGGTATTGGAGCAAGTGCAGCATCATCCGATGCTTTTGCTAAGGCATTAAAACCTGCCAAATCTTTAACCCCATGGGTGGTGAACAACTCGTATCGCCGCTCCATTTCTACCAATGCCCACTGCTTAAGTGTTGCCGCTGCCCGATGCGGGTTGGTAACAACAGGCGCCAATAAATGTGGAATATCCGCATACAAACTAAGCTCTACTTTTTTAGGGTCAATCATTAAAAACTTTACCTCATCGGGTGTTGCCTTCATTAAAATGGATACAATAATGGCATTCACACACACACTTTTTCCTGACCCTGTTGATCCTGCCACTAAAATATGTGGCATTTTATTTAAGTTCATCACCACACCTTCACCGGTAATTCGCTGGCCCAAAATGCACTCCAAGGGGTACCTGGCATCAAAAAATGTTTTGGGGTCAATAATGGTTCTTAAATTTAATGGAGCAATGTGCGCATTTGGCACCTCAATTCCTATCAGGGCTTTTCCAGGGATTGGTGCCTCAATACGAACCGTTGGAACCGCCAGCTTTAAGGCAATATCCTGGCTAAGATTGGTAATTTTACTAATCTTTACCCCCTCACCGGGTTGAAGCTCAAACCGACTTACCGAGGGGCCAATCGTAATGTGCACCACGGTTGCGCGAACATTAAAGCTTTCCAATGCCATCTCCAATACATGGGACTTTTCTCGCATGTCGGTTTCCATTTGTTTGGCATTTGATTGGCGCGGTTTTGCCAACAAATCCAAGGGGGGCAGAATATAGTGGCCGTTGCTTTCTTGCTGCTGGATGGGCATTGGGGCCACATTCACATCAATGTCTTGGGCATTTTTCACCTCTATTTTTCGGTTCGGTAGTTTGGGTTCACTTAAATGCTTAAGCACCATGTCATCTTTTTTCTTTTTGATTTGAAAGCCCATTTTTTTTCGAACCTTCTTGGACTGCTTGGTATAAAACAACGCGTGCTTCACGGCCACCCTTAATTGTTTGTTTTTCAATGGGTTCAGCCCCATGCGCACCCATTCCATAACCGTTGATACCGACACACGAAACAACATCACCCCAAATGTCACACTCAACGAAAAGCAAAGCAAACGCACCCCAAAGCCCCCAAAGATTTTGCTGCCAAAATAAATAAGGTTCCCACTAAGGGTCCATAGCTCCTCCCCATGCGCACTCACCAATTTATTAACAAATAATGAATCAATAAACGATAAGAAGAAAAGTAAAAACAAGCCCAACTCAATGCAATACCTGCGAATGGGCCGCTGTGCATTGCCCAATAATGCAACCGATGCAACGACCAATAACCAGGGCAGTAACGGCAATGCGTCACCAAACAATCGAATGGCGGTCATTTGCACAAGTCGGCCAAAGGGGCCCATCAAATGAACAAAGGAAATGGAAAAAAAGATCACTGCCGCAATGCATAACTGTGCAATAAATAGCCCATCATGGGATTGTTTTGATGGGTATTTTGGCGACTTAGGCAATGATTTTTTTTTTCGAACCATTACTACCCATTATACGATAAATTAAGCCAGGCATAAACAGAGCCGGCGCTCGTAAATTTAACCCCACCACATTGTTGGAGCGCATGCATAACACCGTCAATCCACGCACTAATTTTTGCCAGACATGTTGTTTTTTGTTAAAGTATATATGTGTTACATAGGGATATGCAAAATGACCATTCAGGCATTAAAAAAATTATAGACCCAAAAAGTGGGTTCACATTGTATTTGCGGCAATTTGAAGATTGCCCACTGGCCCAGGTGAGTTCTGACCTAACATTTCCAACCATGCCAATGCCAGATGGTGCATCAATGGCCATCATGCAAAAAGAACTTACAGCCATCCAAGAAACCAATAAGCGTATTGCATCAAACCAACAAATGACAACCGACCATTTATTAAAACGGCTGCATTACCTAACGGTGTTGGTTGGTATCCTTGCCGTCATTGGTTTGGCCGGCATACTTTTTTAAACGGTCACTCACCGGCAACTTAAATTCAAGCGGCTCATTTGTGGTGGGATGTGAAAACGATAAATAATAACTTTGCAATAAATAACCCACACTTTTCTTGGGTTGATTTGAATACAACGAATCACCAAGTACCGGGCAATTTAATGATGCAAAATGCACACGAATTTGATGGGTCCTACCCGTTTTGATATCCACATCCACAAAGCATCCATTCGACCATTGGTGCCGCACTTTATACAATGTAATGGCGTCTTTTTGGGTACCCTCAATAAAATGATGACAGCTTTTTCGTGCACGAATCGATGCATCCCTGCCAATGGGGCGATCAATCACACCCTCCAAAGATGCCGGCACACCTTTCAATACCGCATAGTAATGCTTGGTGACTTGCCTGCATTTAAATTGATGGTGCACGCCATCCACTGCGGCTTGGGTTTTGGCAATGATCATTAACCCTTCCGTAAACTGATCCAACCGATGCACAATGCCGGGTCGATGTTGTTGCCCCATGGCCAAGGGCACCCCGGCATCAATTAACATGGCGACCACATTATGACCGGCATTATTGGATGCCGCATGAACCAACAACCCAAATGGCTTATTGATCACCATTACATCGTGGTCATCATGCACAATGGAAATGGCCCACTCATTTGCAATAATTTGATCCCCAATTCGTTGCGCCCTTGACACTTGGGGGGTGGTTGAATGGGCAACCAAAGCAATCGACACCTCATCGCCTGTCTTGACCCGAACCGATGGCTTGCAAGGGGAATTGTTTAACAACACGTCACTGGTTTCAATCAAGCGCTTAATATCGGCCCGCGATACACCCAGTGCCTCTGCACAATGGGCATCCAACCTCGACGGGTTGGCCTTGAACACACTAAACCATATGGGTTGGTTTTTTTCTACCATACAAAATAACTTGCACCAGCATTAAACAAAACCCACAATTCAACCACACATCTGCAAGGTTAAAAACGGGTATAATATGAATATTAACAAAATCGGTCACGTTGCCAAACCATAGCCTATCGAAGGTATTACCCATGGCCCCACCCAAAATAAAGCCATACAACCACGCATCCAGCTGTGTTTTTAGCAATGATGATAAAGTAAAAAGCAAATACCCAATCACCGCAACCCCAACCCATAAAAGTACAGATGTGGCGTTGGAAAACATGCCATACGCCGCACCCGTATTAAACACCAAATCAAATCGAAACCAACCAAGGTCAACGGACCCATTCACCAATGCACTGCGCGCAACCCACTTACTGAGCTGATCAAGCGCAAAGCAACTGAATGCAATGAAAAGCGACACCCAAGATCGAGCCACCACCGTTAAACGCCGAATGGCACCTTATCGGATAATGAAAACAAAATAGCCATGGCCATGATTAAGCACGCCAAACAAAACGCAATGCCCCGAACAAAACCAATCACAAAGTTAATCCCCATTAATCGTGATGGGTTTGCAATTAAATGTATCACATCATCCAATTTAGATTCCTTTACCAAGGCCAAAAACAATTTAATCTCGTGACGCAACTGGTTCACGTCTTTGGAATAATCATCATCAAAGTCTGTGCCAGTGTATTCTTCAAAGGATGACTTTTGAGTATCAAACTTTTTTTTGGCCAAGAACGCATCTTGGCTAACTGCACTTTGCTTGCTGGAGATGTGTTGATCCATATCGTCCGTCATCCCAATACCTCAATGCCTGGCAATTGCTTGCCTTCTAAAAATTCCAAACTGGCTCCTCCCCCGGTGGACACATGGTCCATTTTATCGGCAACGCCTGCCACATTTATGGCTGAGATTGAATCGCCACCACCCACAACTGTTGTCGCTTGGGGGCAATTGGCAATGGCATTCGCAATGGCCATGGTGCCCTTAGCATACGCATCAACTTCAAAAATTCCCAAGGGGCCATTCCAGAAGATGGTCTTGGATTGGGTTAGCACGTCCTGAATGATTTGAACAGACGCAGGCCCAATATCTACCCCAATATGCTCAGGCGCCAATGTTGTTACAACCTGGGCCGTTTGTGGGGCTTGAATGTCCGTTACTACCACATGATCCGACGGAATAATAAGGTGTTTTTTTTTGGCTTCAGCATGAGCTAAAAATTCGCGTGCTTGGTCCAACAAATCCGTCTCAGCCAAGGATTTCCCCACCGACTTGCCTTGGGCCAACAATAAGGTATACACCATTGCCCCACCCACTACCATCACATCCACCACATCGATTAACCGACGCAATACTGAAAACTTGGTGGATATTTTTGACCCGCCAATAATGGCACAAAATGGCCGTTTTGGGGACTTCGATAATTCAGATAAAAACGTGAGTTCTTTATCGAGCAATGCCCCTGAATACGATGGCAAATGCTTAGCAACCCCCACGGTTGATGCATGGCTTCGATGCACTGCACCAAAGGCATCCTGAACAAAAAAATCGGCGTAACTGGCCAATGTTTTTGAAAATTCAGCGTCATTTGATTCTTCGCCAGGGTGAAACCGAATGTTTTCTAGCATTAATAGTTCTGAATTGTTAAGTGCATTGATGCTAGATTGAACGGATGCACCAATACAATCGTCCACCTTTTTTACGGGGCATTTGATTAATGGCTCAAGTGCCTTTGCCACAGGAGTTAATCGATCCGATTCAACAATAGTGCCCTTGGGTCGATTTAAATGAGCAATAAGTACCACTCGGGCTTGCTTCTCGAGCAACGCTTGAATGGTGCCAACAGACGATAAAATTCGTGTTGAGTCAGTTACAACACCATTGGATATTGGAACATTAAAATCAACACGAACAAGAACTACTTTTCCGGCTATAGGCTCTTGAAGAAGATCAGCAAAGCGCTTTCGCATATGATATTTTTTCCACCAAATCTACCACTCGATTTGAATACCCATATTCATTGTCATACCACGACACCACTTTCACCATGTTGCCATTGGCCATTGTGGATAATCCATCAACAATTGACGAATGTGCGTTACCAATAATATCAACCGATACCAATGGCTCATTGCTGAATTCGAGTATGCCTTTCATTGGGCCGTCAGCAGCAGCTTTCAACGCGCCATTGATATCATCAACGCTTGCATTGGTTTTTAATTGGGCCACCAAATCAACAACGGAGCCATCTGGCGTTGGTATACGCATGGCCATGCCATCCAGCCTTCCTTTTAACTCTGGAATAACCAAGGATACCGCACGGGCCGCACCTGTTGAGGTTGGAATGATTGATAAACCAGCCGCTCTCGCGCGTCTTAAATCAGAGTGTGGCAAATCCAAAATGGATTGATCGTTTGTATACGCATGAACTGTGTTCATGAACCCCTTTTCTATGCCAAAAGAGTCGTTCAATACTTTTGCAATTGGGGCCAAGCAGTTGGTGGTGCAACTGGCATTGGACCAGGCCTTAATGTCGTCGGTGTAGGTATCGTTGTTTACCCCAAGCACCATGGTTGGAATATCATCCTTCGCTGGCACTGTAAGAATAACCTTTTTTGCACCTGCATGAATGTGGTCCATGTAACCACCTCGATCAGATGTGGCACTGGTGAATACGCCCGTAGATTCAATGGCAACATCAATATCCAATTGCCCCCAAGGCAATTGTGCTGGGTTTCGTTCTGAATAAATTCGAATGGGTGTGCCATTTACAATAATTGAATCACCATCGGCCGCGACCGTGCCATTAAACTTGCCATGAACGGAATCATACTTTAACAAATGTGCCAAGGTTGCGGCATTGGTTAAATCGTTAATGGCAACAACCACCATGTTTGGTTTTTCGTTAATGATACGAAATACATTTCGTCCAATTCGACCGAACCCATTGATTGCAACTTTAATTTGCTCCATAATTACACTCCTTTACGTTTCAATTAATCCAAATTGCCCATCATCCGTAATGTAAATGACGTTTATTTTTTCACCCTGTGCGTTTCGAAAAACAAGGAATGGTTGATCCAAGTCTTCCAAAATCAAGGCAGCATCTTCCGGATGCATAGGCCGAGGCACATAAAACTTCGATGGGTCTTCTTTCGTTTGAGTTGATGGTGTTTCACCTACCACATTCAATGATATTCGCTGAATATCGCGCTTTGTCTTCATGGCTTTTTGTCTATTTTTAAGCCGAAGTTTATCTTTATGCTTTTTTATTTGGCGTTGCAGTTTATCGGTCATGCCATCAATGCTGGCATACAAATCCTTGCTTGAGTCTTTGGCAATAAGCGCGCCGCCAGGCACCAAAACCGTGGCAGAGGCAACCTGTCGACTTTCTTCGTTTGGAATGGCTTCGATATCCAAATCAACTTGAACTTCCTGGATCTTATCAAAAAAGTGATCCAATTTTGAAATCTTCTTTTCAACATACTCTTTCAAGCTTTTTGTCATTTCAATATCGTGTGATTTAATAATTATTTGTGTCATAACCACCCTTATTACTATTTATTTGAGTCTCTACATCAAACGATATTACACTACCATTAATTACACCCATTTAACAAGCTCAACATCCCATGGAATTTGGTATACAATGGACATATGACAACCACAATGGCCATCGTACTTGCGGCTGGAAAAGGGACTCGGTTTAACTCAGACTTACCAAAAGTGCTGCACCATATTCATGGAAAACCTATGGTTCACCATGTCATTGAAACAGTTCAACAATGCGGCATTACCACCACTTGCTTGGTGGTTGGCTACCAAAAAGAAAAGGTACAGGCGTCGTGCCAACAGTACAACCTATTGTATGCAACACAAGCCCAGCAACTTGGCACAGGGCATGCCCTGCAGTGCGCCATTGGCACCATTAAAGAAACCATGCCCGATCA
Source organism: Candidatus Margulisiibacteriota bacterium (assembly GCA_016779165.1). GTDB lineage: Bacteria > Margulisbacteria > Marinamargulisbacteria > UBA817 > UBA817 > UBA817. Next base: position 14,513 of record JADHOE010000006.1, read on the forward strand.
GTGCATTGTTTTGGCTGGTGACTGCCCTTTGGTTCAGGCAGGCACCCTAAAAAGATTGCTAGACACCCATAATATTGAAGATGCGTCCGCCACCATTTTAACCGCAATGTTGCCCGATGCCGGTGCCTATGGCCGCATTATTCGAAACCAAAACACCAGAACAATCATTGCCATTAAAGAAGCCGCCGACTGTTCAGACGACGAACGCTTAATTCAAGAGTTCAATAGTGGCATTTACTGCTTCAATACTGCCCACCTTATTGATAGCATTCAGCACCTATCCAGCAATAATCAACAATCCGAGTATTATTTAACCGATATTATTGAGTTGCTGTCCAAAAAGAAGCATACCATTGCGGGTTATTGCATCAAGAACCCCATTGAAGTGAGTGGTGCAAACACACAAACTGAGCTTAAGGCCCTAGAAAACCACTTGGTCAGCTAAGTTACTTTATAATATCGATTTCAATTTCCAAGTGCTCCAATCGCTGTTTAATGCCTTCACAAATAAACGCTTCCGATTGGTAATGCCCGAGCAACAAAATGCCCACCTTTGCTTGTCTCAGGGTTTGAATATCATGGTAGCCAAGCTCGCCCGTAATGAATAGGTCTACCCCCGACTTAATGACATCCTGAACAAAGGACTTGCCACTTCCCCCACAAAGCGCGATTGTTTTTATTTCCAGTTCGTTGGGTATAATTTGGGCCACCGCAGGCACTTTATCAAGTAACAGATGCAGTTCAGCTGGCTCACTAAGTTCGATGCATTTTCCATACCCATTGGACAGGTCTTCTTCACGTTGAATATCAAATGCATATTGGCGCATTAGCATATCGGTAACGCCATCCAATGCGCGATCCAAATTGGTGTGGCTCACGTAAAGCCCAATGTCTTTTTTTATTAAGTTGCGAAGCACTTGGTCCTGCCATTCATCGTGCCCCAATCGCTGAATTGGCTTGAAGATTAAGGGATGATGGCAAATAACAAAGTCGTAATCGTATTCATTAAACACGGCCCATGTGTCCAGGTTAAATTCCAACATAATGGCCAATCGCTCAATGGGTTTTTGAGTATCCAGCTGAAGGCCAACATTATCCCATGCTTCGGCGGTATCCTCTGGTGCCCACTGACTCATTACCGATAAAATGTCGTGCTTTACGCTCATAAAATTAGTGTAAATGCTAGTCACATGAATTACCAGGGTTTTGTATGGTGTGCACCTGCTTAACGTGGTTAAAATCACCGTGGCTATGGTTAGTATCGCCTGAGACGTTGGTGTCGTTTAATTGCATGTTGAGTCATCATGCTAAACCAAAAATTATCGATACTATTAATAGAAAGCCATGACCATTACAATCACAACACCATCCATATTATTTCCGGCCATCACCTTATTGATGCTGGCTTACACCAACCGCTTTTTGGCCTTGGCGCAACTGATTCGATCGTTGCATAAAGAGTACCGGTCAAGCCATTCAAGCAACACCCTAAAACAAATCCAAAATTTGCGTCAACGCGTGGCACTGATTCGAACCATGCAAGCGTGTGGGGGCACGTCAATTTTGTGTTGTGCAATTAGTATTTTTTCAATTTTATTTGGTGCAACCACCCTTGGGGTTGGGTTGTTTTTGGTGAGTATTGGTTTTTTTTGTTGCTCCGTCATTAGTTCACTGGTTGAAATTTTAATCTCCACCAGGGCCTTGCAACTGTTACTGGCCGACATTGAACTTGATCATCAGTAAATAACAAACAGGCACTGGCACGCCCCAGGTTCTGGCCGTGCTGGTTGAATATAATAAGATATGATGATAAACCACATGACACCCGGCAAACCAAACCAGCCACCCAAACGTACTGAACAATTGACTTGGTGATAAAGAATAAGTTAAACATTACCGATCACGTTGAACTGGCAAAAGGTGAAGAGAAGTTAAGCAAACAAAAGGCAAAACAGTTGTTTGATTCAGGTGACATCCGCCAGGTTAAATATGGAACATTTGACGGGGTGGGGTTTATTCATAACTATTGGTTTTCGGGTATTTATGATTTTGCAGGCAACATAAGGGATGTAACTATATCAAAAACGGATGTTCGATTTGTAAATGAATATTGCACACCGGTTTCGGGAAGGGAATGGTCGTGCGAACCGGGATAGTCAAAAATTGTTTATAAACGGCATTGATGCGCGTTACTTTTACGAGGGAGATAGTGAATTTAACATCGATGTGGTTTAGGGTAATCGTGGGGATACTTCCGGGGCTGAGAAAGCATGATGAGATAAGGGGAGTGTAGTGGAAAAAAAGACAATTAGAAGATGACGTAGAAGCCATTAAAAATTTCAAGATTGAGTGGAATGACGAGGCTAAAAAATGCATGGAAGAAGGAGTAGAAATTATTAAAACTTAAATCCCCTGTATTTATCTATGGGTGTGACTCAGTCCGGCATATTTTACTTCATGGCAGCAGCCTTCAACTGTTTAAAAAGGATAACATCTCGACCGCCTTGTATGTTAGTTCCATCACATGCTATAGCTATGTTACTGTATCCAGTAACTACGATATTTTCTGGGAAAGCACCAATTATTCTTGCTATTTCCTTTTTGTCACTTTTTTTTACAGCCTCAAGTAAGTCATTTAGTTCTGGATAGATTGCCAACTGTTTACAATTAACTTGTTCACGAGTAATTGGACATGTAGTGTTTCCCCTACCAAACCACTGTTGTATCTCGTGTAAACTAAATGTTTGACCAGTTGTTAAAATCACAGGATTACATAATAAGTGGCTAGAAATTGGACAGGTTAGTATTCCACGTATTTCTTCTAGCTGCCCACTTGTTACTTGAGGTTCCGAATCGAAGTCCAACATTTCTATCGGTTTACCCATGTCGAATACCCATTTAAACCAAATCCCACTACTGTATGTTAGAGTTCCTGTGCCATGCGGTTGTCCATTTTTGAATTCACCTTCATATGTTTCCCCATTGGGTTTTATCATTATTCCTTGGCCATTTCGCAGTCCATCTTTGAATTCACCTTCATATCTTTCCCCATTGGGTTTTATCATTATTCCTTGGCCATTTCGCAGTCCATCTTTGAATTCACCCATATACATTAGCCGCCCATCAGGGGATGTCAGTTTTCCTTTGCCATGCGGTTGCCAATTTTGGAATGGACCTTCATATGTGATCCCATCAGCCCATGTTAGCATTCCTTTTGTGCCACTGGGTTGCCCATTTTTGAATGGGCCTGTATATGTGCTACCATCAGTGCATTTTAATACTCCTTCTGGATTTGGTATCCCCTCTCGAAATTCACCCTTATAACTTCGCCCATTAGTGTATGTTAGTATGCCTCTGCCATGCGGCTTCATATTTTTGAATGGGCCAATATATGTGCTGTCATCAGCGTACGTTAGTACTCCGCCGACGGTGGGTTCCCCATTCTGGAATGGACCAATATATATGCTGCCATCGGTGTATTTCAGCGTTCCATTTTTGCCATTGGGCGTTCCATTTTGCAATGGGCCAATATATGTACTGTTATCAGAGTATGTTTTTACTCCTTCGCGATGTCGGACATCGACTGTGTTACCACTAAAACTTAAGCCATTAATCATATTTCTACCCCACACAAAAATTTAGAACGTATTTAAGTTAACTAAATATCATTTCTAACTAATATCGTATGGAAAAGAAATTAATTTCAAAAAGGGTACGCCGTTTCATGCCAATCGATAAATAAATCATGCTATCAGTCATCACCATTATTATTGGATAATTCGGTCCATGTAAATGAAAATAATCGATGCCGATAAAATCGAGCGGTTAATGATTTCCCAGTTTGATTGAACAGTAGTATGAAGCTTAAGCACATTAAACCTGAAAGATTTTCTAGACTGAAATGCAACATTGTTAATCGCCTGAACGCCCGGGCATACGTAGAGCAATGTCCTTTTTCTAATGATTTTAGTTGCAGCTTTTTCAATAATATTTTTTATTTCTTTACATCAACACCTACCAATTTTAGGAAAGCAAAAACAAAGAGAATAAGATTTCAAAGGAGAGTGCAATGAAAAAAATGATAACACTATTTTTTGTATATTTACTTATTGGATGTGCATCCAAAACAAGCCAGAATTCAAACAATGCAAACTGCCCCATTAAAATGGGAATAAAAACCCGATGGTTTGAATCTGGAAGCTTATGGAAGGTGGTGGCAATAATGCCATTCGGCAGTTATTGGTTGGGTCGAATGACTTGATTGTTTTCAATGGCGGCCTGCGACCAATACATGCGCTTCAAATCCTGACGAAATTGGGTGAGTTGATGGTCCGATAGCGTATGAATAATGGATGTTTGTTCTAGGGGGTCGTTTGTTAAATCATACACAAACTCTTGTTCCGTCTTAGCAAAAAACCGGTATTTGTAAGGAAAACGAACCACACTAAAATGCTTGGCATAGGGCTGCACTAAAAAAATAGGGTGTTGCGGGGCATCTGAAAGCAGCGACTCCCCGCCAAAATGGGTGCTTGGCAATGCAATGCCCAAGGCATCCAGTATGGTTGGACCAATGTCCATCTGGGACCCTGCCTGTCGACTAACCCTTGGGCTCAACTGCGTTGGCCACGATATAAAGCAAGGAATGCGAAATGAATCTTCGTGGTACCCCGCTTCCAAATGGTAATTGCCATGCAGCCCCATGGGAAAGGCATGGTCTGCAGTGATAATAACCAGCGAATTATCCAACAATTGGCGCTTCTCCAAAGCTTCAAAAAACACCCGAATGCCGTCGTCCACCAATGCAATGGAATTGGCATAATGCTCTTGAATGCTGCTTGGTTCTGGATAAATGGGTCGGTCCTCGGCCGACATTGAGTTAAATGGAAAATGATTGGCAATGGTAAATAATGTAAAAAAGCCAGGGCCTTTTTTTGAAACAGAATCAAAATACTCAAAAAAGCGTTTATAAAAAATGGCATCTTTAACACCCCACCTTAATCGATGCTTGGCGTCATCCGGTGCCAGGAATGGTTTGACCGTCAAATAGTCGTCGTAGCCTCGTTGGGTTAAAAACGATGACGCGTTATCAAAGTTTGGGTTTTCATGCGCAGAAAATGCAATGGTTTGATACCCATTTGATTTTAATACAGATGCTACAGAGTCGATGGACAAATTGGGATACTTAACAAACGTTTTTCCTTTTAGCGAGGGAATGGTAGAAAAAAGCAAGGCAAAGTGCCCTTTCGCGGTTTGTATGGAATTGCCATAAAAGGTTGAAAAGCTGATGGACCGTTCTTGCAATTGGTTCAGGAACGGGGTCAATGGGCGCCCATTGGAACTAATGTTATGAATAACATCGGCATTTAATGACTCAACAACAATCAAAAACACATGCTGAGGCTTGGGTGCTGGGGCTGTCTTAGCTGAAGTATTGGGCTTTGACCGAATGAGTGGGTAGTGGTTGGGGGTCAATTGAACATTCAATGATTGCTGGTCTCGGTAATAAAAGTAGCCCGATCGGATAAAGTTCATTAAGGGGTCCATGGCCTCAATTGGCAATAGAACCAGAATCCCATACATGCACCACGATACCACCTTCTTTTTTAGTGGAATGATGGGTGGCGTGGCTCTGGTAATGGTTTGGTACTTGTACTCTAACCACGAAAATACCAAAAAAATAATCCCCCCATATTGCAGGCCCTTGGCATCGAGTGAATGAATTAACACATCCAACGATTCTTGACTAAAGGCAATGCCAAAATTATCGGCAAGGACACTCCAATTTAATGCATCATTTGAACCAAAGGTGTACGATGCACAGATGGTATACACAGCCAACCCCAGCATGGACAATGCAACATTGACCCATCGGCGTTGGGATGCATGTGCCAAACACTGAAACATGGCCAACACAGTCACCACACTCCATAAAATCAATAAAACAGACCCTAACGAAAATGCAAACCCACCCGTATCATTGGTGACAAACACTTCGTACAGGTAGTACACCTGAAGCCCAGCCATGAACCATGAAAATCGGCCAATAGGAAGCGGCAATACGGATGACCACTGAATTCGTTTTATAAAATTAAACACTGATTCAAAGTATACTAAACGGGGGTATGTGAGGCAATTAGAACGGCCATTTGGTTATTGCTTGGCAGGGGGAACATCAAAATAATCAATCAACACTTTGGCCACCTCTGAAAATAATGGCGCAGCGGCTGTTGATCCCCAAATGGTGGTACCAGGCTCATCAATGGCCACTAGAATGGCGTACTGTGGCTGGTCAATTGGCAATAACCCAATGAATGATGCAATATAGGCACCCTCTTTGTAGCCCCCCCCCTGCTCCAAAGGTTTTTGCGCCGTGCCTGTTTTTCCCCCCACACGATACCCAGACACTGCAGCATACCGACCAGACCCATGGTTCACCACGTCTTCCATGGCGTCGCGAACATGTTTAGCCGTTTTTGAGGAAACAATTCGTTGCTCACGGTACTGCGATGGTTTATAGATTGTTAAATGGTTATGATCCGTCAAATGTTTAACGACCCGAGGTTCAATTAAACGCCCCCCATTGCCAATGGCCGATACAGCGCGGATCATTTGCAAGGACGTCACACCAATGCCTTGGCCAAACGACATCACAGCAGAATCAATGGGCGTCACTTGATCAATTGAGCGCAATAACCCTTTGGTTTCGCCAGGCAAATGAATACGGGATTTTTGGCCAAACCCAAAGGCCTGAATGTAACTTAAAAAAGCATCGGCCCCCATTTTTTGTGCCAACAACGTGGTGCCCACGTTCATGGATTTTACCAAAATGTCATTGGCAGTGTAATGGGTTGGGGCATCCGGCTTTCGCTTTTTTGCTTCCTTAATGCGGCGACGAGCAATCACAATGGTTTCGGGAACTTCTAGAATGGTGCCCGGCGTCACCATCTTTTCCTCTAACGCCGCTGCATACGTAACAATTTTAAAAATGCTGCCCGGCTCAAACACATCAACAATGCATGAGTTCTTAAGGACCTCATGGGGCTCTTTTTGAAACTGATTGGGGTTAAAATAAGGGTAATTGGCCATGGCTAAAATATCCCCATTTTTAACATCCATCACAATGACTTGCCCAGAAGATGCCTCAACACGATCGATGGCTTGCGTTAACAATTGCTCCACTAAAAATTGGACACGATAATCAATGGTTAACACGACATGCCCACCCTTCATTGAACTTGCTTCGATGCCTTTTTCACTTTGACTAAACCCTTTGGCACGGCCAATCAACTGCTTATTGGACGAAATCATGCGCACACCTCTTGGGTCGCCATTAATGATGTAGTACCCATGCTCACCTGTTAAAAATTCGTCAAACTCATATTCCAACCCACCCAACCCTGCATCGGTGCCAACAAACCCAAGCACATCAGACAGCAATGCATTATTGGGGTACACCCGGCGCTCTTCTTGCAACACATTCAATTGCTGGGGCAACCACGCGTCTAAGGGGGCAATGTCAATGTCATCCAACTTTCGCTTTAACCAAACAAAAGTTCGATCATTGTTTATTTTTTGAAACACTTCATCCGACGTCATGTTTAAGTGTGGGGCCACCTGATCTGAAAATCGGCGTTTATTGGCAATATTTCTTGGCGATGCATATACCGATTGCACCGGTCGACTCATGGCCAAAGGGTGAAGGTTTCGATCCAATATTTGACCACGGCTGGTATCAATTTTGATCAGCTTTTGGATTTGTTTTTGAGATCGGTTTAAAAAGTAGTCATGCTTCGCCACCATCAGAAACACCAAGCGCCCAACAATGCACACCACCACCACAAAAAAACAAACAATTAATACTAAAAAACGGGAACGAAATGGCGTCATCGAGGGGTAATATCGGTATTTGTAAACCCATAAATATTGGTTTGTCGAACCATGCCCAGTGATATTGTGGCTTTTTCATGAATTTTATCCAAACTTGTTTGTTGATAATACGACAGCTCCATTAAGTGTGTTTTTTGCTCCAATGCTTGCAAGTCCAAGGTCAGTCGCTGCAGTGATTGCGTTAACCGAAACGTTCGTACGTTAAAATTCAAATTAACAAACAACAACCCAATCGAACACACCACGAATAATGCACTCATTCGATACCGTTTATTGGGGCTTGCAGGCATCTAAAATAAGCGCTAAAACAGCATCGGGGTTTGCCCGGCCTTGGGTCTTTTTCATGATTTGGCCCATTAGAAAATTAGCTGAATTGGTTTTGCCATTTTTGATTTTCTCAACCACATCTGGGTGTTCGTTTAGCACCGCGTCAACCATTGTTGTTAATTCTGTTTGATCGGATATTTGCCCGCCACCCATGGCCTTTATGGCATCGTCCAAGGGGGTCCCCTTCACAAGCACTGGCAATAAATCTTTCACCATTTTTGTGGATACATCGTTGGCACTGCATCGATCCACCAATTCCGCAAATACCTGGGGCGCTTGCGTTATTGGGGTGTTGGATTCTTTAATTAACGCATTTAAGTCGCCCACTACCCATTTTGATAAATCTTTTGGAGTGGCTTTTTTTAAGTGGGCACATGACGCCTCAAATAGATCAAATAATGGTCGGTTTTGAAGGTATACTTTTATGTCGTGCGCCGGCAATGCCAAGATTGTGCTATACCGCTCTTGAATGGCGTCTGGAAGCTCTGGCATGCTGCTTTTAATAGCAGCAATGGTGGAAGCAGTCACAATCAAGGGTTGCAAGTCAGGGTCAGGAAAATACCGGTAATCATGGGCGTTCTCTTTGCTTCGTAGAGGGGTTGTTTCACCAGACGTGTCATCGAAATTCATGGTTTGTTGAACAATGGCTCCCCCAGATGAAATCACTGAAATTTGACGATTAATTTCAAATTCAACGGCGCGCTCAATGCTTCGAAATGAGTTTAAGTTTTTAACTTCAGTGCGCGTACCAAACGCGGATTCCCCCACGGGACGAACCGAGATATTGGCGTCGCACCGAAATGATCCTTTTTCTAGGTCACCATCACAAACCCCAATAAACGTTAAGATTTGATGCACCTTTTCCATGTACGCCCTGGCTTCTTGTGCAGTGCGGATATCCGGCTCCGACACAATTTCAATCAACGGAACGCCAGCACGGTTCAAATCGGCCGCAGAAGACGTTGCACCTGCAATGCCATCGGCCCCCTGGTGGTTCAATTTTCCGGCATCTTCTTCCATATGAATTCGGGTAATGCGTACGGTTTTATTAAGGTCGATTAAATGAACACGGCCACCCAAGCAAATGGGATGCTCAAATTGTGAAATTTGATACCCCTTGGGCAAATCTGCGTAAAAGTAATTTTTGCGTGCCCATATGGATCGCTCTTGAATCTCACAGTCAAGGGCAATACCCGCCATAATGGCCAATTGAACTGCCTCTTTATTTAAGACTGGTAATGCGCCTGGCAGCCCCAAACTAACAGGGGACACATTGGTATTCGGGAGTTGACCAAATTCTGTGGATGCCGTGCAAAACAATTTTGATTTCGTATTCAATTGGGCGTGAATTTCAAGCCCAATGACTGGTTCAAACTGCATTCAATGCTCCTTCAATATTTAGCTGATGTTTTGGTTTAAATTGAATAGCAGATTCCACCAAATGTGCCGCACGCATTAACTCACGCTCTTGAAACCAAGGTGCAATCATTTGAAACCCTATTGGCATCCCATTGGCATCCAGCCCACATGGCAACGACAACGCAGGAAGCCCTGCTAGATTCACCGGTATCGTGGCAATATCCGATAAATACATGCTCATTGGATCATTCAAATGCGCCCCTTTTTTAAACGCTGTTGTTGGCGCCGTTGGGGTGCATATTAAATCATATGCACTAAAGGCATTGGTATACGTGTCTGTCACCACAGAGCGCATCTGCTGTGCTTTTCCGTAATACGCATCGTAATAACCCGAACTCAGCACATACGTGCCTAAAATAATACGCCGCTTAACCTCGTCACCAAACCCTTCGTCTCTTGATGTTTGAATCATCTGCTTTAATGTGGCGGCATTCGTGTTTCGATGCCCATACCGAACCCCATCAAACCGGCTTAGGTTGGATGACGCTTCCGCAGGGGCAATAATGTAATATGTCGCCAAAGATTCATCTAAAATTGGAAAATCAAACAACTCAACGTGAGCACCCAAGGCAGCCATTTGATCAAGAACCGCTTGAATGGCCTGTTTGACATCTGGTGCAATGTGATCACTCATCAGTTCATTAGGAACCCCAATGCGCTTGCCCTTGAACGATTCTAAATTTAATTCAGAGCTTACGGGACCAAGGGGCTGGGCATTGGATGTCGAATCATTGGGGTCAAACCCACAAATGGCCTCTAAGGCATACGCCGCGTCTTCTACTGATTGAGTAAAGGGGCCAATTTGATCCAACGATGAGGCAAATGCAACCAACCCATAACGAGACACTCGACCATAGGTTGGCTTTAGCCCCACAACCCCACAAAACGAGGCTGGCTGACGAATGGACCCGCCAGTATCGGAGCCCAAGCTAAACGGGACCAACCCACTGGCAACCGCTGCTGCAGAACCACCAGACGACCCCCCAGATACGGCATCTAAATTCCAAGGATTGGACACCGGGCCATAAAATGAATGCTCATTTGATGACCCCATGGCAAATTCATCCATATTGGTTCTGCCAACCGGCACAAAGCCATGGCCCATGGCATTAAGCACCGCTGTTGCGGTGTAAGGTGACCGATAGTTTTGAAGCATTTTTGATGCGCAGGACACATGCTCCCCTTCTAGGCACATGTTATCTTTTATAGCCATGGGTATGCCAGCAAATGGCGGTAACGTCTCACCATTTGCAATGGCCTTATCCTGTTGCTTTGCAATTGATATTGCTTGATCATTAAACGATTCAATAAACGCATTGGTATCGTTATTCTTTGATGCAATGCCAGCCAATACATACCGAATTAATTCTTCACACCCCAGGCGTTTTGTTTGAATTAAATTGGCCAAGGCTTTGAGTGTGGTCATGATGCTATTTTGGGAACCACAAACCCTTCTGCTGAATAATCTGGTGCATTTTCAACCATTAAATCGTGTTGAAACGATTGTGGTTGGTCGTCCCGCTGAATAGCAACCGCTTGCAACGGTGATTCATGCTGTGATTGTGCCGGCATTGGCCGGGCGTTCAATACGTCCATATAGGTAAGAATGGTTTGAATTTGCTTTGAAAACTCGTTTTTTTGGTCTTGATTTAACGACAGGGCACTCAACTCACAAATGGCATCGATATCAATGTTTGTCATAGACAAATCATACTTGAATTGTGGCAACCAAACAACTGAAAAACTGTTAAAAATCACCATAAATACCGATAATCCTTTGTTTGATTTCAACTCCTCAATTCATAAAAATAACCATGAATCACCAAATAATTGGTACAATGAATCCATGGGCATGTTCATTAATGGCGAGTGGCACATTCAAGACGTCAATCCGGAAACGCAAAGTGGTGCGTTTGAACGCTTACCGACCACCATCAGGCAGTCCATTTCATTGGACTCTAAGTTTAAACCAGAATCCAATCGCTACCATTTGATTGTGTCCTATGCTTGCCCATGGGCACACCGAACCTTAATTGTGCGGGCCATTAAAGGCCTAACATCGCATATTCCAGTGGCTGTGGCGCACCCCACCATGGGGGAATATGGCTGGGATTTCGCACCATATGATGGAGTTATTCCACCCACATTTGGTCATTACCCTCGGTTGGGGGACGTGTATTTGGCCCACGACAACGTGTTTACTGGTCGGGTGACAGTGCCCGTATTATGGGACACCCATACCAATCAAATAGTGAATAATGAATCTAGCGAGATCATTCGACTTTTCAATCAGTCGTTTAATGAATTAACTGGGAATAGCATCAACCTTTACCCTGACCATTTAAAAGATGCCATTGATGAATGGAACCACCGCACGTATGAGCCCATTAACAACGGGGTTTACAAGGTTGGGTTTGCCCGCAACCAAAACGTGCATGATGATGCCGTAACCACCCTGTTCCAGACACTCGATGCCTGCGACGCCCACTTGGAACACCACCCATACCTGTGTGGTGATACCTTAACCGAAGCTGATATCCGTTTATTTGTTACCCTACTTCGGTTTGACCCGGTGTATGTGGGGCATTTTAAATGCAACTTACGGCGAATCAAGGATTACACAAACCTATCCGCCTATATTGATCGGGTGCGGCATTCTCACGACATCGAAGACACCATTGATATGGATCACATCAAAGGGCATTATTACACATCACACCCCACCATTAACCCATCGGGAATTGTTCCTCTGGGGCCTATACCGTAGCAATGCACCAATTAGTCAATGCTTGCGTCAGATTCGACAATGTCTCTAAACTCTCGTGCTGCTAAATCCAAATAAGTCTTATCTGCAACCCCTGTGTTGCTCCATCCTTTTTTTCAAGCGCATATGAAACACCATCATTTAATGCAACCAACGACATAAGGTGATCAACAGTGTTAACACGATTCGCCCTCACACGGGCATTTAATGTTAACCGATTAAAACCGAACGAAGATTTGATTGAAGAATTAAAGAGCCAAGATGCGAACGATTATCACTAGTGGCTGGATTAATTGGCTCCAACAACAATTTTTCCAACTCAATCTCCAATTGCCTCAGTCCGTGACGAACGTATAACTCCACGCCTTTGTCCTCAAAAGAAACATTAGGGGTGTGTGCCTTGTTGTCACTTTCACCTTGACTGCCACCAACTTCACAAAATCCAGAATTAAGACCATGAGAATCCTCACCTAGCCCACCCTCGAGACCATCAATATTATTAATAACTAACTCAGTACCATTCTCAGTGTAACGCTTAGCTTTATTGTCACCTTGATATTCTTCAAACAAAGGCAACTTTTTAACTTTACCAGTATACAAAGCAACTTTTTCTTCAACTTCTTGGGCAACATCTTCGATACGTCTTTGTGCCTCAGCAAAAGACACCATGTGTTTTAGATCAAGCCCTTTTAAATAACCGAGAAGGCTCAAGATGTGCTTTTTTAGTTCAGGTGCTTCTTCACCACTTCTTGCAAGTTTTTCTAATTCTTTTATTTGACTCACTATTTTCAATGTCACGGCATGAACAGAATTATCCAACCCCATTTGACTCAATGCCACCCCTTTACACGTCGGCTTTTCTTGTTCTATGCACGCTTTAATTTCTTCAACATCTCCTCTAGATGGACAAAAAAGCCCATGAGCAATCGCAATCTCTTTGCATCCACTTTCTTGAGGCTTTTTACTATTAATTGTGCAAAGTGCCAATTGCGCCCCCACAAGATCACATTTATCTTTTGATGCCTGGTTTTTATGTATCAAATTGACCAAAGTCCCAGCTAATAATGGAACGACCCATGCCTTTCTAAATGTCATAACACACCTCTTTAATTAATTTAATGCAAATTTAATTTACCCTAAAATGACTTGTAGCACAAGCCTGTGGTATATTATGGCCATGGAGCAACCATCATTTGTGCACTTGCAAGTGCACTCTGAATTTTCGCTTTTGGACGGTGCCATTCGAATTAATGAGCTGCTATCCACATGCAATGAACGGAATGCCACCAGTATTGCGTTAACTGACAAGGGCAACTTATTTGGCGCCATTGACTTTTATTTTGGGGCAAAAAAAATGGGCATCAACCCCATTATTGGGTGTGAAGTTCATCTATGCGAAGACATGTCGGCTAAAACAAAAACCATGGACCGGCTAATCTTACTGTGTCAAAACCAAACAGGGTACCAACATTTATGCCACATCTTATCAGAGGCCCATGTGAATGGCTTTTACTACGTGCCACGCATTGATATGACCACGTTGAAACAGCATGCCGATGGGCTGATTTGCATATCACCGGGGTATTGGGGGCCGGTGGCCCAACAGCTTCAATCGCATTTTATCGACCACGCTGAAGACGCCGCCCAAGCATTGTCAGCCTGTTTTCCTGAACGGTTTTACTTGGGCATCCAACGAACAGGCGAATTGGGAGAAGATCAATTAAACACCGAAATTATGTCACTATCAAACCGGCTTAATTTGCCACTGGTTGCCCTAAATGACGTGTATTTTATTGACGGGGCTGATGGCTGGATGCAAGACATGTTGCATTGCATTAAAACAGGCCGAGAAATTGACATTGATGACCAAAACAACTCAAAGAGATCTCAACATTTTTTAAAGCCCGCGGTAGACATGGTGGCATTATTTGCTGATTTGCCGGAAGCCATTGAAAATACCGTTAAAATTGCCAATCAATGCCAGTTGGAATTGATCGCTGACCAGGTGTTGTTGCCCCGCTTTGAATGCCCCGACGGGCTAACCCCAGAAGCTTATTTGAAACAGTTGGTGTGGAAAGGCATTGAACAAAAATACACGTCCATCACCGATGGTATTCAACAACGCGTGGCGTTCGAATTAGAAATCATCAACAAAATGCAATACCCCATCTACTTTTTAATCATTCATGATTTCTTGGATTTTTGCGTGCAACAAAACATACCTGTTGGCCCTGGGCGGGGCTCGGCGGCGGGCTCCATTGTGGCCTATGCATTGAATATCACCAAGATTGACCCCATGGCGTACAACTTGCTATTTGAACGATTTTTGAACCCTGAGCGAGTGTCTATGCCCGATATTGATATCGATTTTTGCATCAAACGTCGTGGGGAGGTCATTGATTACATTTCAAAAAAATATGGCAACGACCATGTGGCTCAAATTGTCACCTTTGGCACCATGGCAGCTAGAGGAGTGGTGCGCGATGTGGGGCGAGCGTTGGGTGTGCCCTTGGCATCGGTGGACCGCATCGCGAAACTGATCCCATCTGCACCTGGTCAAAACATATCAATCCAGGGGGCCATTGACTCAGTGGACGAATTAAAAAACACATACAATGGCGATCCACAAGCCAAGCAATTGCTTGACTATGGCATGAAATTGGAGGGCTTTGCCCGCCACTCATCCACTCATGCTGCAGGATTGGTTATTTCTAGGGACCCTCTGGCCAGCATGGTGCCGTTAATGAACAACGATGGCCAAATTACCACTCATTTCACCATGAATAACCTTGAAAAATTGGGCCTTTTGAAAATGGACATTTTGGGCCTTCGAAACCTAACGGTGATTCGTGATGCATGTGATATTATTCAACAACATCAACCGTCCTTCGATATCGAAACCATTCCGTTTGACGACGCCGCAACCTATGACTTGTTATCGAGTGGCGAAAGCATAGGGATTTTTCAATGCGAGTCCCCAGGCATGCGCCGGCTGATTGTGGACTTAAAACCCAAATGTTTTGAAGACATCATTGCCTTACTTGCCTTGTACAGGCCTGGGCCGTTGGGATCCGGCATGGTGAGTGATTTCATATCGAATAAGTCAGGCAAAACAAAGGTGGTATACGACTTACCCCAATTGGAACCCATTCTAAAAGACACCTACGGCATGATTGTGTACCAAGAACAGGTCATGCAAATTGCCAGTGAAGTGGGGGGCTTTAGCCTGGGGCAATCGGACATGCTTCGCCGTGCCATGGGCAAAAAGAAAAAAGACGACATGGACAAAATGAAAGATGAATTTCTTTCCGGGGCAAAACAAAAGAAGATTTCACCAACAATTGCAGAAAAAATATTTGATTTATGCTACAAATTTGCCGAGTATGGGTTCAACAAATCCCACTCTGCAGCATATGCCATGATTTCATATCAAACGGCCTACTTAAAAGCACATTTTCCAAACGAATACTTGTTGGGGTTGTTGGCATCAGTGCTGGGCAATACGGACCGCACATCGGTGTATGTATCCGAAGCGCGCCGGTTGGGCATTGCCCTTGTTCCACCGTCTGTAAACGTATCGGCGTACCATCACCAACTGGATGGATCATCGATTATTATTGGGTTGGGCTGCATTAAAGGAATTGGGGAAGCACCCGCTCAAGCCATTGTCACTGAACGCACTAAAAATGGACCGTTTAAAACACTGCTCGATTTTTTTGAACGATTAAAAAATAAAGACGTGAATAAACGTGTTATCGAGCATTTAGTTAAGGCCGGCGGATTGGACTGCCTGGACAGCAACCGATCAAAAATTTTAGGTTGCTTCGAAGAAATTTTAGATAAAATGCATGCGTCGTCTCGCCATGCGTCGGCCGGTCAAGTGGGGTTATTTCAAAGCTTGGACACCGATTTTTACACCGACATTTTAAATGAATCTGTTACCCATACCTACGCACCACTGGAACTCCTTCGATTTGAGCGGGAATTAACTGGCGAATATTTATCGGCCCACCCATTGGATAATTTTTTAAATGACTGGAAAACAGGGGTCGCCCTATCGGACATTGGTGAACCGATGGACAAAGAGGTGATTAAGGTGGTGGGTGTGCTTAGCAATGTCGCACATCGAACCACCAAAACAAACCGCCCCTTTAGCATGGGAGACATTGAAGACTTCGGAAAAAAAATAACCATCCTAGCATTTGAATCCCCTGCGTATTCAGGCATAGCTGGGCAGCTAAAAAACGATGCCATTGTGGCCCTAACCGGAAAAGTAAAGGTGCGCCAGGGCGAGGTGTCATTAATGGTGGAATCGGTGGAAGAGTTGTCTCAGCAACTATCTGCAACCATTTGCCACGTTGATTTACTGGTGGGTCACGGGGCAGATGAATTGAACCAAATCAAACAAATTTGCTTGTTGCACCGTGGTCAAATTCCTTTATACTTTCATGTACAAACACATGTAATTCAAGTGAATAAAAAGTATTGGATTAAAGACAGTGCCATTGCGGCCATTAAATCCATCGTAGGAGAACAAAAAGTATGGCTGGAAACTTAGAATTTTTAAACGAACTTGAGGCCATCATTCGTGAACGTATCAACAGCAAAAACAGTGATTCCTACGTGCATCGCTTGGTGCACTCGGGCTTGGATCGGATTTTAAAGAAAGTTGGCGAAGAAGCTGGTGAGGTTATCATTGCATGTAAAAATGATGTAACACATGACACCTTGAATGAATCGGCTGACTTGTTGTTTCACTTAATGCTTGCCCTTAATGCGCAAGGGCACTCCATTCAAGATGTTGTGAGTGTGCTGAAACAACGTCATGAAGATTAAGTTACTCTTTATTCTTGCATCAACATTGGGGTGCTGGGGAACCATCATTATCCATTCACCCACACCCAACCATATGACATCATCACCCGTCATCCATTTTAATGCTGAATCGCCCGTCAATCAGGGCTTTTTTATGATCAATGAACACATTGTTCCAATTAGAAAACAATCAACACTCCGCAACATTCCCCTGCACTTGGGAATGAACACCATCCATGTGCATGTGCTTTCTGAAGATTTAACCATCAATCCCGCGTTAACTCAAACGCTTACCATCTATAGACAGTTGCCCACCAACAGCCCCATTTCCCCATCCATTGCTCGCCTATTGACTGATTTGGCCATCAACCATTCCATTCGATTGGTGAACAACGGTGATGCCATGCTCGATGCCCCGATATTAAAAAAGGACATGTACGCATGCCTCATGTGGTTTCATCAGCATCGGTCACCTCAACCCATTAAGCACCAGTATTTGGACATGTCCCAGCATGAACCTTACCTGACATTGTATCGGCATTTACCTTCTGTATTGC
Organism: Candidatus Margulisiibacteriota bacterium; assembly: GCA_016779165.1. Classification (GTDB taxonomy): domain Bacteria; phylum Margulisbacteria; class Marinamargulisbacteria; order UBA817; family UBA817; genus UBA817. The sequence goes on from JADHOE010000006.1 coordinate 32,282, forward strand.
CCATGCCCATTCGAGGGTCTTTCTTCCCAAATGGCCACCTCACCCGGCAAGACGTTATCAATGCCTTGTTATTGGTAAATGGGTCCCCTGACCAAATATCAACCAGCATGCTCGTAACACCCAAACTTACTGTTCCACCATCGCTTCAACATGTTATTCCTACCAAATGGGAAGACCCCATGGCATTTGTCTCCCGGCGAGAAGTTCTTCAGATATTTTTCGATCTTTTTTCTCAATCACCACTTTCAACAGCCAGTGAAAAAGTCAGCATTGAATGGCCAAAAACCACGTGGCGTGCACCCATCCAAATACCAAACAGATTGCTGTCTCAATGGGGGTCTCGCATAACCAAGGCACGCACCATGTTTTACAATTGGCTCAACCAAGCCAAACAACCGCCTACCCCCTCTCAACCCGTTGCAGCAGCACCTAAACAAACGCTGCTGCCAAAAAAGCAACGAAAAACTTACCAAAAACCATCACCTAAACCAATGGTTGTGGTGGTAAAAAAGGGCGATTCCATTCAGCGAATTGCGGGAAAACATTACGGCGACCCATCCAAATGGCGTCAATTGGCTGCCATTAATAAGCTAAAAATTCGACATGTAACAGTCAATGGCCAAACGGTGTCCACGGTTCACATTACCCCAGGTCAAACCCTTCAATTGTTGTAATTTACCCAAGCACCTTCCAGTAATTACTGTGATGATTCATTCAATAACGCCATAAATTCAGATTCATTCAGCAATGCAATTGGGGTTCCTTTGTCTTTTAAAGCCAATGCTTTGGCATATTTTGAGCCTGGCGAGTCGCCATAAATCAGTCCATTGGTTTTTTTTCCAACATTGGCCACCACCCGGCCACCATTGGCCTTTATCATGGCTTGAATGGCAGATCGAGGTTGGCTTAATGTACCGGTAATGGCATAGGTTTGCCCTTGCAATGGTTGGTTTTGAACTCTGGATGTTGTTGGCTGCACCCCATTCAATAGCAACGCATCAATTAACTGTTTAAAGTGAACTGAAGACTGCAATGCCATAATGGCCCTCGCCATTTTAGGACCAACCTGATCCAAAATTAACAAGTCCTCTTCTTTGGCAGTTAGCAAGGCATCAAGGCTTGGGAAGCGAGCAGCCAGCAAATCCGCTGATACATCCCCAATATGGGGAATGCCCAACGCTATTAATAACCTGGACAATGGTCGGGTTTTTGATGCATGAATGGCATCAATTAAATTTTGGGCGGATTTATCTGCAAAGCGATCAAGCGCAATTAAATCTTCATAACGCAGTGCATATAAATCAGCCACGGTATCAATGCATTTTGATGCCAATAGCTGCTCAATAATTGCATCTCCAAGGCCAGCAATATCCATGGCATTTTTAGAACAAAAATGCCGAATTCTGGCTTTAATTTGGGCTGGACATTGGGGGTTTATGCACTGTATGGCCACCCCACTATCTACCGGCACCACACTGGCTTGCATGCATGACGGGCACTGGTTTGGCACCAAAATCGAGCGTCGATCGTCACCCGGTTCTGCAACACCAATAATTTTTGGGATAACTTCACCTGCCCGTTTTAAACGCACCTTGTCACCAATATGGATGTCCAGCCGCTTGATTTCATCACTATTATGAAGTGTCGCTCGTTTAATGGTCACGCCTGAAAGAGTTACCGGCGCCAACTGTGCAACTGGGGTAATAATCCCAGTTCGGCCCACCTGAAACGATACATCTTCAAGGGTGGTCACGCCTTCTTCTTCCGCAAATTTATAGGCAACTGCCCAGCGCGGCGCCTTTGCTGTTGCCCCCATAACCAACTGCAAGGGCTCATGATCAACTTTAATTACCACCCCATCAATGTCATAATCGCGTTCACTTCTGCTGTGATCAATGGCACCGATGGCATTCTGCAATGGTGGTAGCAATGCCGGCACTTTTAGAGCATCCACTACCGGAAACCCCATGGATTTTAGCCAATCAATGGTATCCACATGCGATTCATGCCCCCCAATGGCTGCCCCATAAATTAAAATATCCAATTGTCTATCTTTCGTAACATTGGCATCCAATTGACGTAGTGCCCCTGATGCCGCATTTCGTGCATTCGCAAAGTCACTTTTCATGTGGTTAAACACCGATTTTTTAATATAAACCTCGCCACGCACCGTAACATTGTGTTGAACAGGAATGGTATGGGGCAACCCAACTATGGTTCGAATGTTATCCGTAATTATTTCACCAATATGACCATTGCCACGGGTAGCGGCCACGGCCAACGTGCCATTTTTATAGTCGATGCTAACGGCACAACCATCCACTTTGGGTTCAATGCTTAAGTGCACCTGCCCCCCCTGGGCGTCTTGGGCATCTTTGTTGACACGGTTCAAAAACCTGGCCAAATCATCCGCATTAAAGGCATTTGCTAAGGACAGCATTTTTGGGTGGTGCACATGGTGGGCAAAGTGCTCTTCAGGGCCAGCGCCAACCTGTTGCGTGGGGGAGTCGGGAGATACAAGCAATGGGTGTTGTGCCTCAAATGCTTTGAGCTGCTGATACAATGAATCGTAATCAGCATCCACCAATTCAGACTCATTTTTTGTGTAATAATCGGCATTTAATGCGTGTAGCTTTTTAACCAACCTTAAATAATCATCGTGCTGCAACGCCATAAATTAAATATAGCGCAATGCTCAAAATTGAACATGCATTTTATTTTTTACCCCCACTACCACTATGCCGAAAAACTTGTTAAAATTGTCCACTACACATGATGAAATGGCCATCAGAATCTGAGATCAATGCATTGCCCAGCGATGGGGGAGACCAATTCAATCGACTTATTTTTGAAGATCGACTGTATTTAAAATCACACGCCCATCAAGCAATAAATTGGTACCCTTGGGGAAACGCAGCCTTTGAATTGGCCGCCATTACCAATAAACCACTGTTTTTATCCATTGGTTATTCATCGTGCCACTGGTGCCATGTCATGTCCAAAACCACATTTGATCATCCCGCGGTTGCCAAACGTCTAAATGAATCATTTGTCGCCATTAAAATAGATAAAGATCAGTACCCCGATATCGATCAGCTTTATATGAACGCCACCCAATTATTAACCGAACATGGCGGGTGGCCCAACTCCTTGTTTTGCTTGCCCACAGGTGAGCCGTTTTTTGCTGGCACATATTTTCCCGCAGAAGACACACCAAATGGCCCAGGATTTTTAACCTTACTCAATGAAATGGCCCATGCTTGGAAACACAACTTCGATGACATTAAGCAGCAAGCCAAAGAGGTTGAACGCGCCATTCTTTCGATGAATCGCTTGCACCAACAACCCAATCAATCACTGGCACTGCGTCAGCATTATCAGTCGTGCATCCAAACATTGCGAACCCAATTTGATACCGATAATGGTGGGTTTGGCAGCGCACCAAAGTTTCCCCCATTTTCTGCCTTGCGATTGTTAATGACACCAGAACCAGCCATGGTGGAACAAACATTAACTGCCATGGCTTTGAGTGGGTTGTACGATCAGGTTGAGGGTGGATTTCACCGCTATTGCACCGATGCCCGCTGGCACTTGCCCCATTTTGAAAAAATATTAATGGACAATGCGCAAATGATTGAACTCTATTCACTCATGCATCAACACCAACCATCTGATCTGTTCAAGCGTGTGGTATCAGACACCATTGCCCACCTGCAGTCGGCCTGGGCCTTGCCCAATGGCGGCTTTTGTTCATCCATGGATGCCGACTCCAACGGGGAAGAGGGGCGTTACTATGCAGTCAGTATGGAAGAGCTTCGTGCACTGACTGACCATAAAACGCTGTCCGAATGGGCCGATTATTTTCAATTAACTCCCAATGGCAATATGCTCGATGAAGCCACCAAACACCCGACAGGCCTCAATATTTTTCATCCAATCCACGCAACCCCACCATTTAACCTTGATGCATTTAAAACCATACTATTTGGGTTTCGTCAGCAGCACCGAACCCCACCAGGATGTGACCCGGCCTTCATTGCCCATGCCAATGCCTGGCTGGCCAAATCATTGTTCATTGCATCTAACACATTCAACGTATCGGCGTGGGATACACTTGCCAATGACACATTAACCACCACAATGACACACATCCGAAAGAATCACACCAAAGTGTATGCTGACGATGCGACATATGCCTTATCCGCTTGCCTAAGCACCGACAACCGATCCAGCGATATTGATTATTTATGGCAACTCATCATGGATCGTTTTTATGACCCCACCCATGGGGGGTTATGGTACGCGCAAGAATCTCACCTGATTCCCATAACACGCATTAAAGACATTTATGATCGCCAAGCGCCATCACCCAATGGGGTATTCATGCAATGTGCAACTCAGCTATATCAACGCACAAAGCACCCCCATTATTTTAAATGCGTTAACGATACCCTGCACTCTTTTTTAAGCACATGCGTCCAAAGCCCTGTTGGCAATGAAACCTATTGGTTGGCCGTTGAATCGTATTGGTCACAATTCACCGCAACAAAAGGACTTCAAATGCATGTGGCATCCTGCATCAAAGGTGACAACCAGATCCTTACCATTGAGCTTAGTTTCACATTGGCCACTGGGTCATTTATCGATGCATCCGCACCCATTTCAATGCACGGGATAAACAACCTAACATGGCTTCAATACCAAGTCGACCCGTGCTCATCACGTCGTGTTGATTGGTCACCAAATATCTTAGAAACGGCAGCCGGAACAATTCAGGTTAAGGGTCGGTTCAAAATGGCTCACGTGCCGGACACCATTTGTGTCATGCTGCCCATTTGTTCACCATCTCAATGCCTACCACCAGTGCCCATCCACATTCCGGTGTGCTAACTGCATGGGGGCATGCAGCTATCTTTCTGGCCGTTTCTTCTCACGATAATCTCTTCAATATTAGTATCGAAAAACTTAAGGCAACCATTGTATTGAAATTACTTAATAATTGGAAATTATGGGGCTAATGGAAAGAAATGCTGTACGAAAATCATGGAAACCTTTACCATATATGATGAATTGAGCCATGCTAAAAGTCTATAAATTTGGTGGTACATCGGTTGGTACTGTAGAAAAAATACAGGCCATTGCCGATCGAATTTTATCTGAGCCATCCCATCAGCATGTGGTGGTCGTATCAGCCATGGGGCACACCACCGATCAACTGGTCGAATTAAGTGGCAGCATTTCTGCATCACCAGATCCTCGCGAATATGACGCATTAATTTCAACTGGCGAAAACGTTTCGGCAGCACTGCTAAGCATGTCAATAATTGCCAAAGGCAAATCTGCTATTTCGTTAAATGGTTCCCAAGCTGGCATTTACACTAGTAATGGCCACAAGCGGGCAAAGATCATGCACGTTAATCCATCTCGAATACAAGACGAACTCAATCAAAATAAAGTGGTTGTTGTTACGGGGTTCCAAGGCATATCAGAAACCAACGATGTCACTACCATTGGCCGTGGGGGCTCCGACACATCTGCCGTTGTTCTGGCCGCTGCATTGGGCATTAAAGAATGTGACATTTACACCGATGTGGATGGCGTATATACTACCGACCCTCGTGCGGTTTCATCTGCTAAAAAATTAACTGAGGTCTCCTATGACGAAATGCTCGAGCTTGCGTCCATGGGGGCTCAAGTGCTTCACCCTAGGGCGGTTGAATGCGCCAAAGAAAATGGTATTATTTTACATGTACGGTCTTCATTTTTACCAGATGAAGGAACCCGCATTAAGGAGTCGTCAACAATGGAATTGAATCGAAGCGTTACTGGCATTGCTCTTAAAAAAGATGAATCTAAAATTTCTCTGGTTGGCATCCCCAATTCACCTGGAATAGCTGGGCAATTGTTTTCAACCCTTGGCGAGCAAGGGGTAAATATCGATATGATTATTCAAAGCAACGAACAGATAAACGAAACCAATACCATTACATTCACTGTGTCTGAAGATGATTTTTCCTCTGCCAAAACAATTACAGAATCCGTGGCCAGCCAATTCCCTGGAGCAACAGTTGTTGGCGATACTGATATTGCCAAAATATCGGTTGTTGGGGTGGGCATGATCTCCAAACCTGGTGTTGCGGCTAAAATGTTTCAAACCTTGGGAAATTCCAATGTAAACATTCAACTCATTACCACGTCAGAAATTAAAATATCTTGTGCCATAGCATCCAGCGATGCCCAACACGCATTGCAGGCCCTTCATCAAGCCTTCGACTTGCATTTGGCATAATGCTTGACCAGCTCCATCTGTACTTGCTGTGCTATGCAATGGGGTGGTTGCCACTTCGTCAGTTTCATCGGTTTGTTGAACAAAAGATTCCCTTTTCTGTGCAGCCGTCAAAAGCAACATTTTCAACACTCCCCTTTCTTCATTTGCTCTACATGGGGCTTGAAATATTTCGTGCCTATTTTTTAATGCATGTGGTGCACCAGTGGTTGGCCTTTGATATTGACTTGCTGATTGGGCTAGCATTATTCCTTGCCGGCATTGGGTACCCCATATTTGTTTCAACTGGGTTCAGAACACCATTGCTATTGTCGATTTTAGGCCTTTATGGGTTTTTGTTTCCCATGCTTTTTTGGGTAATTCCATGTGTGGTTTTGGCTTTATTTTTCCTGCAAGTGCCTCAACAAATAGCCTATGCTTTGATTGGTGGTTTTTTTATTGCCATGGGTTGGTTGCAAGGTGGCAATAGCTTGTACATATCGGTGTATGTTGGACTGGCAATCTACCTGGCCATAAAAACCATGCCCGTTATTCCTTCAATCAAAAAGCAATAATCGTTCACCTGCCGTAACAATGGTTGCCAAGGTAAAAACACCAACCACATGCTATCCTTCGAAGCTTTTAGTCCGTATTGGCGTTTGACCAATTTGCAAGTTCATAACTGCCATTCATTCCCTTTTGTTTCACCAAAAAGTGAGGCGTTGTTTTTGACACCCACAATGTAGATTTTGGCAGCAATTGGCCCAAAAAGTGATCCATTTTGAGCTGCAACTTAAAACACGCAATAACGCGGTTATTCACCTCAACCATGTCAATTGATTTCACAACAAATTTAACAGGAAACACTGTTTTCCATGGAATAATAATATTAGCTGCCATTTCTTTTCCAATGGCCAATGGCTCATTCCTTACCTTGTAAATTAACCCTTGCAATGACATTGGGGTCTCATCCGAAATAGTGGCTTCAAATTGCATATCGTAGCGATGATTATCAAACGTTACATGATACCTCTCGTCTGCTGCGATTACATGCCAATCGAAATGCTCTGAATCAATGTCATTGATTGTTTTTTGAGTCATTTCAATCATGCGGCCATTTGCTACCACAGTGGTATTGGTCTCGGTAATTTTCTCAGACTCAATGGCCGATCGAACATTGGTAATTCCATTGGTTGTCTCAAATGTGGTGGTCAAGGTTATGGGATGATCATTATGCACCCCCGTGTACTGATATGTTTCAATGGCCGTTGCAGGCATGCTAAGCACGGCCACAAAAAGAAAAAGCGCCTTAAAAGTGTGGTATCGATGTTTTATTGACCCATGTTTCAGGATTAACACGAACCGATTGCACACTAATGCCAAAGTGCAAATGAGGCCCTGTTGCAATACCTGTAGAACCGACGGTGCCAATCATGTCTCCTTTAGTTACCTTATCGTTCATTTTAACATTTAATTGATGCAGATGGTTATATACCGACACAATGCCCCATCCATGGTTGATCATTACCGTGTTGCCATGCACCCTTAATGACTCCGACAATACCACCGTCCCCGATTGTGTGGCTTTTATTGGGGCACCCTCTTTTGCCGCAATGTCTGTGCCAGAATGCGACCATCCTGGCGTATTGTTGTAGATCCTTTGCTTTCCAAATGTTGACGATATTCGGCCATCCAATGGCCAAAGAAAGGCATCATTAAACGCCTTGGACCGCGTGATTGTTTTGAAGGCCTTGCCAATCAAACGTCCTTCATTTTTTTTACTGGTGTTATCTTGGCTGATTTTATATTTTTTTGGCTTCAAAGTAATGTGTTCCTTCTTAAAGTTTGCGGAACGAATGGTAATGGGCAACGAGGTTTTGTATTGGCTGCCGTCCGTAAAAGAAAACGAAAACCTAAGCTTGGTTTTTTTTGCTTTCGAAAATCGACTCACCCCAATGCAACTTAAGTAATCGGAGGCACTATTGTTATTTTTAAACAATGTAAAATTCTTTTTATTTAAGGTGATGGTGCCGGACGATATAACCTTACTGCTTTTTATTTTTATCCAAACCGCATCCCCTTGGATTGGGGTTTTATTTTGGATATCAATACTAACCAGTGGGTGCCCCCAAGCGAGCGTTGAAATCATCCCAACCAACAGCCATTTCAACTTCATGTGGCCATGGTAGCATTGCGTAATGCATTTATTCAAATGCACCGAGGGCACGATCCTATGGTCACCATCGGCTATATATACCACTTGGATATCACCCCGCCTTGGGTATACTATAAAACTACTCCCGAATGAATAGCGTACTCCAAATTATATACAATCAAATTCAAAAACGCCCTAAATCGCCGGCATTGTTTTCGTACGTATCCAATACCTACCACCCAATGAGCTATTTGGACATGGGGCTTACCGCCCAGCAACTCAGCCAATGGATGGCCATGCATTGCGATTCAGGCAACCGAATTATTATTTGGAGCACCAACAATTGGCAATGGGCCATTACCGATTTGGCCGCTCAATTGTGTGGCGCTATATCAATCCCATTGTATCCCACCACCGGGAACGATCAATTGGATTATATTCTTAGCGATGCTTCCCCAAGCATTGTTTTTGTCGATACCCTAACAAACGCACGCTTGTCCACGTTATCAAAAATTTCAGGGTTAAAAAAAGTAATTGTGTTTGACGACAAACGACCCGAAAACGCTCCCGATTTGGTTCTTCGCTTTTCGGACACGTTATCAGAAACAACAAAACCTAACACTCTTAATACACCACAATGGATCACCAATCGGTTGGATGACACACTCACTATTTTATATACATCTGGCACCACCGGTACGCCAAAAGCTGTGCCACTAACCCACAATAACATTGTTCAAAATTTTTTAGGCCTTCAGGATATTATCCCCATTAGCCACACAGATTCATCGTTATCTTTTTTGCCGCTGTCGCATATCTTTGAACGGACAGTTGGTTTTTACTGCGTTTTAGGGGTTGGCGCCGCCATTTATTATGCAACATCCATGGATACAGTTGCCCATGACTTATTAAACGCCAAACCGACATTTATCATTAGCGTGCCCCGTCTGTACGAAAAAATACACGCAAAGGTGATGCAAACAACTGGTGTAAAAAAAAGCATTTTAAAACTGGCACTATGCATTGGCAAACAATTTAAAAAAGGCCATTGGCTTTGGGCCATTGCCCACCGATTGGTGTTTTCATCCATCCATCAAAAAACTGGGGGCAATGTTCGGTTTTTGGTGTCGGGTGGCGCTGCTTTATCGCCTCACATTGAGGAATTTTTTAATGCCATCGGATTGCCTGTTGTCCAAGGCTATGGGCTCACGGAAACCTCGCCCATTATTAGTGCCAATTTGGATCAAACCATTGGGTCTGTAGGAAAAGTGCTCCCCAATGTGCAATTAAACGTACTCCCCGATACTGAAATCGCCGTCAAAGGCCCCAGTGTGTTTTCAGGCTATTTAAATGTGTCCAATACCGATACATTCACCGACGATGGTTTTTTTAAAACAGGGGATTGTGGATACGTGGATGACCATGGGTATTTATTCATTACCGGCCGAAAAAAAGAACTCATTGTGCTTTCCAATGGCAAAAATGTTCCCCCAACCCACATTGAGGACACCTTAAGTCAATCGGACCTTATTCATCAAGTCATGGTTATTGGAAATGAACGACCATATTTGACAGCCTTGATTGTCCCCGAAATCAAGGTGATTGAAGACAAGTTAAGGATGGTTCATTCCGACCCTTCGTTTGACGCGTCAGCAAAAAAATTAATCCTTTCAGACATTGCCCATCAGTCATCCGCGTTGGCATCGTTTGAAACTGTTAAAAAAATTGCCCTAATATATGATGCATTTTCAATTGACGGTACGGAGCTTACACCAACACTTAAACTTCGACGAAAAATTATCAATAAAAAGTATCATGATTTAATCAATTCATTGTATGATGATTAGGTATTCCAATCATGCATGATCACCACGAACGAATTGCAATTATTAACGGGTTTCGAACGCCGTTTGCAAAGGCTGGGTCCCATTTTAAAGGGCTGGATGCCGATGTCTTGGGCGTGTACCCTTTAACAGAAGCATTTCTTCGGTCAAGCATTTCCCCAGCTGATATTAACGAAGTCATTGTAGGGTGTTGTGGACAACCGGTGCATGCCGCAAATGTGGGGCGAGTGATTGCCTTGCGAGCAGGCATTCCACAACATGTCCCAGCAATGACAGTTCACAGAAACTGTGCGTCAGGGATGGAAGCCATTTCAACCGCTGCTCAGCGGTTGCTACTTGGGGATGCTGACATTATTGCCGCTGTTGGGGTTGAATCCATGTCCAATTACCCGCTGCTATTTGGATCCGAAATGACAAGCCTATTTCAACGCTTGTCGTTTAGTAAAACGGCGATGGATCGTTTGAAAGCACTGATGTCCTTTAGGCCTCGGCATTTAAAACCAAAAGTTGCACTTCAAGTTGGGTTAACCGACCCCATTAGCAACTTAATTATGGGGGATACTGCTGAAAATATTTCTCGTAAATTTAAAATCTCGCGGGCAGATCAAGATGAATTTGCGTTGCATTCACATTTGAAAGCATTGGATGCCCAAGCCAATGGCCGCCTTGATGATGAAGTCATTCCAATTCAAATACCAAACAAATACAACCAAACCATTACCAAAGATAATGGCCCTCGCGAGGGCCAAACCATCGAAGCCCTGCAAAAATTGCGACCATTTTTTAACCGCTCGATGGGAACGGTAACGGTTGGATCATCCAGTCAACTCACGGATGGTGCGGGTGCATGTATCTTAATGCGTGAATCAACCGCCAAAGAACGCGGCATTACCCCACTCGGCTTTTTGCGTGGCTATGCCTATGCCGGGTGCAGCCCAGAACTGATGGGCATGGGACCATCATACGCCACCCATCAACTGCTTCGTCGGCATAATGTCAGCATGGCAGACATTGACTTAATTGAAATGAATGAGGCCTTTGCCGCACAAGTGCTCGGAAATGTTCATGCATTTGAGTCTACATCGTTTGCACAAAAAGAACTGAATGATAGCCAAGCCATTGGCAAAATTTCCATGGACAAATTAAATGTTAATGGCGGGGCCATTGCACTTGGGCACCCATTGGGTGCATCCGGCATTCGAATTGCAATGACACTGCTTTATGAACTGCACCGTCGAGAAGAAAATCGAGGACTTGCGACGTTGTGCGTGGGTGGTGGCCAAGGCGGGTCTTTTTTATTGGAGAGAACATAAATGGCCCACTTTTCATTGGATATACAAAATGGCATTGCTAATGTTGCATTTAATATGACCACTGAAAAAGTAAATAAATTTAGTCGTGATGTTTTTGATCAACTTGCTGATATTACGCAACAAATTGAATCTGACACCAGTATTGAATGGGTGATTTTCAATAGCACAAAGCCTGGTATTTTCATTGCTGGAGCCGACATTAAAGAGCTTAGTCAAACCAGCAGTTTAGATGATGCAAAAGCCATCATTCATCGTGGGCATGACACATTCGACCGGTGGGCCAACCTAAAACAAAAAACCATAGCCGTTATCGACGGCGTTGCGTTGGGTGGGGGCCTTGAATTTGCCTTGGCCTGCGACTTTATTGTTGTTACCGATTCACCCAAAGTAAAATTGGGGTTACCCGAAGTTAATTTAGGTATTATTCCTGGCTGGGGAGGCACCCAACGCCTACCCAGGCGAGTTGGATTAATTAAGGCCATCGAATGCATCGCCTCGGGCAAACAATTGTCCGGAAAACAAGCCCTTAAACTGGCCTGTGCCGATGCCATGGTGCCATCGGAGTTTAAAGATGAATCAATTAAAACGCTTATCCTTAACAAAAAATTAAAGCGGCGGTCAAGAAAACCAGCACTCATTGAATTCATGCCGTTATTTAAATCCATGGTCGTTCGCAAAGCCAAACAAACCATAGTTAAAAAAACCGGCGGGCATTACCCCGCCCCATTAAAAGCATTAAGCATTATCAATAGCACCTATGCAAAGCCATTAAAAAAGGGCTTAGAAATAGAAAAAAAAGCCGTTATTGAACTAATGGAGTCCCCCATTCCAAGGCACTTAATGGGCTTGTTTTTTTCGCAGGAACGCATTAAAAAATCCCCTCATACCGAACAAAAAAGCGCTCGCATTATTCGCCATGTTGGCATTGTTGGCGCAGGATTAATGGGGGGCGGCATTGGGTGGTGGTTTCTTTCAAACCAGCAGATGGTTCGATTTAAAGACATTTCATGGGAAATGGTTCAGAAAGGGTATCAAGCAGCCTATAAAATCATCAAAAAAGGGATATCCAATCGAAAAATAAAGCCCCATCACGGCAAGCAAATGATGACCAATATTTCCAGTAGTTTAAGCTATGATGGCTTTGGATTAATGGACATGGTCGTTGAGGCTGTGCCAGAAACCATGGACCTTAAAAAGAATGTATTAAAGGATATCGAATCTGCGGTCCATCCATCGACCATCATTGCGACCAATACCTCCTCTTTAGACATTGATGCTTTGGCAGACGGGTTTGCCCACCCTGATCGGTTTCTTGGTGTTCATTTTTTTAGTCCCGTGCAAAAAATGCCCTTGGTTGAAATTATTCCATCCAAGCATACGTCAGACACAATCATTTCCGATGTCTATCAAATGGTGTTAAAAAATAAAAAGTTCCCAGTGATTGTAAAAAACTGCCCGGGATTTTTAATTAATCGCGTGTTACTTCCCTACATTAATGAAGCTGTGCACTTGGTTATCCAAGGGTTCAAGGTTGATGACATTGATAAAGCGGCAGTGTCGTTTGGTATGCCAATTGGGCCCTTGGCATTGGCCGATGAGGTTGGGTTGGACATTGGTTACAAAGTGCTCAAAATTTTAGAAAATGGGTATGGCAACCGGTTTAAAATACCTGAACAATTTGATCGGTTTGTAAATAAAGATGCCTGGCTTGGAAAAAAATCCGGTATTGGGTTTTACAATTATTCAACGGGCACACCAATTGTTAATGATCGCATTTACAAGGAGCATTCCATTGTAATGAAATACCGAATTTCAGAACAAGATCAGTCAGAAATAATCGATCGGCTTATTTTAATCATGCTGAATGAGGCCTCCCGCTGCATGGCCGAACATGTTGTTTCATCCCCAGAATTATTGGATTTGGCCTTAATTATGGGCACTGGATTCCCCGCGTTTCGAGGTGGCTTGCTAACCTATGCAGATGAGCGAGGGCTATCGGACATTATTCATCGGCTCAACCATTTGTCTCAAGCCGTTGATCAACGCTTTAAACCGTCCGACTTTTTAGTCACACTTGGTAAAGAAAACGCATCATTTTATCGAAACAATACCCATGATTGAATTAATTTATGACTTTTTGTATTGGCCAATTTACTGGTATGTGATTTTATTTATTTCTGCTGCACTCTTAACCGCATGGTTTAAACTGCCCCTTATTACATTAAGCACCATTGGTATTCTGTTGTTATGGGCAAGCGATGTCTCCCCCACAATCTTATATTCTACAATTGCCATTGCCGCTATTTTTTCAATTCCCTTTATTCGCCAACATTTGGTATCGAGAATCATACTTATTGTTGCAAAAACACTGCAAATATTTCCAAAAGTATCAAAAACAGAGCAAGCGGCTTTGGATGCTGGCACTGTTTGGATGGATAAAGAATTGTTTTCAGGTTCCCCTAATATCAAACGGTTAATGACCCAAGATATCCAAGGGCTTACACCCGATGAACAGGCATTTCTGAGTGGCCCCGTTACCGAACTATGCCATATGATTGACGATTGGCACATTCAGAAAACAAAGAAGATACCCGATGATGTTTGGACATTCATAAAAGACAACCGTTTTCTTGGCATGATTATTCCAAAAGAACACGGCGGGCTTGGATTGTCGGCAATTGGCCATGCAGCCGTCATTGAGCGAATTGCATCGGTATCTGCCACCATGGCAATCACCATTATGGTGCCCAATTCACTGGGACCAGCTGAATTGCTGTTGCATTATGGCACGCAAGATCAAAAAGACCGGTATTTGTCAAAGCTTGCAACTGGCGAAGAAATGCCCTGCTTTGGTTTAACCGAACCCACAGCCGGCTCAGATGCTGGCGGACTTCAATCAGAAGGCATTGTATTTAAAGGCGATGATGGTGAATTATACCTGCGGTTCAATTGGGACAAACGCTGGATCACTTTATCTGGTATATCCACTGTCATTGGATTGGCATTTTTATTAAAAGACCCCAATCAGCTATTGAATGGGGCAACCAATTATGGCATCACGTGCGCCTTAATTCCAACCAATACACCAGGGGTGGATGTGTCATTGCGTCACGACCCATTGGGCGTTCCGTTCATGAATTGCCCGACGAAAGGGCGCGATGTGGTGATGCCACTGTCCTGCGTGATTGGTGGAACCGCTGGCATTGGGAACGGGTGGACCATGCTTATGGACTGCCTATCGGCTGGCCGAGGCATATCACTGCCATCGTTAAGTTCAGGTGGTGCTCAAGCTCTGGTTAGAGCCTCAAGCTCTTTCGGCGTCATTCGCCAACAATTTGGCATGTCCATTGGTCAATTTGAAGGCATTCAAGAACCACTGGCTAGAATTGTCGGGCAAACCTTTATATTAACCGCTGGCCGAAACTACACCTGTGGGGCCATTGATCAAGGGGAAAAACCATCGGTGATATCGGCCATATTAAAGTGCCATTCCACCGAATTATTTCGAAAAATTGTAAATGATAGCATGGATATTATGGGGGGTGCAGGAATCACCCAAGGCCCCAGAAATGTCTGTACCAGCGCTTACAAAGCAGCTCCGATTGGGATTACAGTTGAGGGTGCCAATATTTTAACACGTACACTGATTATTTTTGGCCAAGGGGCATTGCGATGCCACCCCTATGCATATAATGAAGTCGCCGCCGCTGAGGCAAACAACTTAAAAGGGTTTGACCGTGCATTTTTTGGGCACATTGGGCACATATTTTGTAACATGCTACGCGCCATTGTGTTAACAGCAACCCAAGGGTTATTTTCTACCCATTTTGGCACCGTACTGTCACCATACTATCGTCGACTTGTATGGACATCATCTGTATTTGCACTAATGGCCGATGCATCAATGCTAGTATTTGGGGGCGCCCTAAAATCAAAGCAAAAAATCACTGGTCGCTTGGGCGATGTGTTGTCTTGGATGTACCTGGCAACTGCCACCATGGTTCACTACAGATCATTGGCCACACCTGCAATGAAGCCCATTTTAACGTGGTCACTCGACTACTGCTTTTACAATGTGCAGGTGGCCTTGGTTGGATTTTTTGAAAACTTCTCGTGGCTTACACGCACTACCTTGGCACCATTGTTTCGATGGCTTCCGATTGGAAAATACCCATCCGATGCACTTGGAAAAAAAGTCGCACAGCTTATTCAAGCCGACACGGCCATTCGAAACACCTGCACCTCGTCTATATTCATTCCCAGCAACAATCGTGATGGCTTGTCAAAACTGGATACCACCTACCATCAATTGATCGAGATTCAACCCATTGTCTACGCCATTAAAAAAAGCATTAAAGCCAAACAATTACCAAAGAAGCCAATCGTAGACGTACTAGATGAAGCAGTCATAAAAAACATATGCACGCCACAAGATGCTGAGCGAGTTCGACTTGCAGAACACGCACGGCTAGACGCTATTCAAGTGGATGCATTTACCCATCAAGACTACTTTAGCCAATCGTAAATTCGATTCAAACTCACAAGCATTATCAAACATCGTTCCACCAACAAAATGCCGCTTTAACTTGGGTTTTCATGGGGTCTTTAGTACAATATCCACATGACAGCACATACATTTTCTAAGATTGAAGACGCTATAAACGATATTGCAAATGGGCGCATGGTCATTGTGCTTGACGATGAAGATCGAGAAAATGAAGGGGACTTGGTTATGGCAGCACAATTTGCTACCCCCGAAGCCATCAATTTTATGATCAAGCACGGCAAGGGCCTGGTATGTCTGCCCGCCACCGACACCATTCTAAACAAGTTTGATCTCAAACAGATGGTGCCTACCAACAAAGAAAACTTAAAAACAGCCTTTACAGTGTCCATTGATGGTGCGAGGCACCACGGCATTAGCACTGGCATTTCAGCAGCTGAACGTGCAAAAACCATCCAATTGTTTATATCCCCACAAAGCACCGAAGATGATTTGGTATCGCCTGGGCATGTGTTTCCATTAAAAGCCAGGGAAATGGGCGTGCTTAAGCGTGCCGGACACACGGAAGCGGCCGTTGATTTGTCACGCCTGGCTGGGTTAGCCCCAGCTGGTGTTATTTGCGAAATAATAAAAGACAACGGCGAAATGGCACGACGAGATGAATTATTTGAATTTGCAAACAAACATCAGCTAAAAATGATTACCATTAAAGATTTAATTCAATACCGCATAAAAAAAGAGTCGTTTATCCAAAAAATTGAAACCGTTACATTGCCCACCCCCAATGGTGAGTTTATGTTGACGTGTTACAAAGACCTTATTAACATCAAGAACCACTATGCATTAACCATGGGCACATGGTCCAAAAAAGACCCTGTACTGGTTCGTGTTCATTCAGAATGCATTACCGGGGATATCTTTGGGTCTCAGCGCTGTGATTGTGGCCCTCAACTTGAAACAGCCATGAAAATGATTGCAAATGAAGGCACCGGTGCGGTTCTTTACATGAGCCAAGAGGGCCGTGGCATTGGCATTGAAAACAAACTGAAGGCCTACAAGTTGCAAGAAGAAGGAGCGGATACCGTTGAGGCCAATGAGCAACTTGGCTTCAAAGCTGATTTGCGAGACTATGGTGTTGGTGCACAAATGATGTTGGATTTAAATATGCACAAACTTCGGTTGATTACCAACAACCCAAAAAAAGTCATTGGCCTTGAAGGGTATGGCCTTGAAATTGTTGAGCGAGTTTCTATTGAAATACCGGCCTGCCAGCATAATGAAAAATACCTCAAAACAAAAGCTGACAAACTGGGTCATATGCTAGGCCAACATGGGTAAAAACCTTAGCGATATTCCTGACCATTACATACCGCCCAACCACCAATACCAAGGCAAGGCCAACCTCAACCATCGGTTTGGCATTGTATGTGCCAGATTCAACCAACGCATTACAAAAGCACTATTAACTGGTGCATTAACCGCATTTTCAGACCAAGGATTTTCACCAGATAACATTCACACCTTTTGGGTGCCGGGTGCATTTGAAGTGCCGGTGGTAATGCATCAACAATTTCCCGCATTCGATGCAATGATTGCCATTGCCTGTATTATTAAAGGCGACACCCCCCATTTTGACTTTGTATGCCAGGGAATTACCCAAGGCATTGTGCTAGCAAACCATACCCACAATAAGCCGGGTATTTTTTGTGTGCTTACAACCAACACCAACCAACAAGCTGAAGATCGTGCACAACCCAACCAAAGCAACAAAGGTTATGAAGCCGCATTAGGGGCCATGGAAATGGCCTCGTTGTGCCATCAGTCACCCGCTAAAATTTAAGTTTCTTTAAGTGTAATAAAACGGTGCAAATATTTTCCCACCTGATCAAATTCTAAATTCACATAATCGCCGACTGTCTTGGCATGCAAATTTGTTTGGTCTTGTGTGTGGGGTATCAAGTGGCAGGAAAAATGGTTCTGAGATAAATCAACAATGGTTAAGCTAATTCCATCAAT
>JADHOE010000033.1 GCA_016779165.1 Candidatus Margulisiibacteriota bacterium
AATTCCAATCAATTTTTACTTACATATGGAAGGAAACCAACTTGGTAAAAAGCCCATGATTTCGGCTGAAAAATGCTGTAAAATCATTGGTTTATTCAGAGCCATCCACCCAAGCGCTGAAATTCGGCTTGCCGCTGGGCGCGAACTATATCTTGGCGACCTACAGCCAATGGCACTGATGGCAGCCAATTCCGTGTTTATGGATGGGTACCTAAACGTCAACGGTTCCAGCATTCATGATACCATTCACATGATTGAACTTGCAGGCTTTACGATCGATGCTGATATTGACCTTGATAACCTAAAGGCATCTGCAAACACGTTTAATGCTATACAAGACTTAAACAGCAAATATTCACCTCGGTTAAAATCAAAAGAAGAACTAAAACCATTTGAAACGGTTGCTTAAAAATACGTTTATTAACTGATCAATTCAGTCCTTTAAACAACTGCTTTAACTGTGCGTTGGTAGTATGATTAACGATATGCCAAAAACACACTTAACTAAGCCCATATCATTGAAGTAAAAACTTCCCCCATAAGGGAGGTGTTAACCTTTAAACTTTTCGAGCTTTAAAAAATGCTTTATTTTCCCAAATTAAACCAAATAACTGGTGTTACCATCTTTGGCTAATTCATAAAACTGAGTCACTTTATCCCAACGAATAATGTTCCAAAACGCATTTATATAATCTGGCCGCCTATTTTGATACGATAAATAATACGCATGTTCCCAAACATCCAAGCCCAAAACTGGCAACATTCCCTCCATAATAGGCGCATCCTGATTTGCTGTTGACTGAACAGATAGCGTGCCACTAGAGTCGACAACCAACCATGCCCACCCACTACCAAAACGGGTTAATGCCGCATTTGAAAATGTTTCTTTAAATTCATTAACCGACCCAAATGCCTCATTGATCTTAAGCAACAATTCACCAACGGGCTCACCGCCAGCGTTTGGCCCAATCACTTCCCAAAATAGGGAATGATTCAAATGCCCACCACCATTATTTCTAACGGTCATTTTTATGTTATCAGGAACACTATTCAAATCAGCAAGCACATCTGACACTTTTTTTTGCTCAAAGGATGTTCCTTCAACAGCACCAATGTATTTGGAAATGTAAGCCTGATGATGCTTACCGTGATGAATCGCCATGGTGGAAGAATCAATGTGAGGCTCCAACTCGTTATACTCAAAATTAAGGGGGGGTAGTGATAAACTCATGAATAACTCCTAACTATTTGATGATTGTAAACTAGGCAGATGTACTTTTAAAGTAAGCTTTAATACCATCTGAATTTGCTGACAATGCTTGATCACCTTTGGCCCAGTTGGCTGGGCAAACCTCACCATTTTGTTCGTGAAATTGAAGTGCCTCAACAATACGAAGAGCCTCGTCAACATTTCGACCAAGCGGAAGGTCATTCACCAGCTGATGGCGAACGATGTTATCTTTATCAATAACAAAAAGGCCACGGTATGCCACGCCTTCATCTTCCTTAAGCACATCATAGTCTTTTGCAATGGATTTGGTTAAATCGGCAACAAGCGGGTAGGTTATGCCTTGTATACCACCATTTTCTTTAGATGTGTTTAACCAAGCAAAGTGCGTATGCTTGGAATCAACAGAAACACCAATAACCTCTGTATTTTTTTCCGAAAACTGACTTAACTTTTCCTGAAATGCATGCAGCTCAGTTGGGCATACAAATGTAAAGTCCAGCGGATAAAAAAACAACACCTTATACTTGTTATGAATTTCATAAAAGGTGTAATTATCCAAAATAGTTGATCCATTAATCACAGCCCCAGCTGTAAAATCAGGCGCCTTTTTTCCTACTAGTCCCATAATATAGTCCTCCTTTTTTTTAATAACTCTAACTCACAAAAAAAAAATTCACAAGGCAATACCAGCGTCAACTCAGTCAAATTCGTGGGCAAAAATTGGCAGGATTGATATAATGAATTTCTATCATGAAACATTTGGCGATCATTGGAAGCGGGATTTCTGGCCTAAGTGCATCACTTATTTTGCACAAAAAATATAAAATAACTTTATTTGAAGCTAGCTCTAAGCTGGGTGGCCACACCAATACCATTGTTACACCAAATGGCATTCCTATTGATACTGGTTTCATCGTTTTTAATGAAAAAAATTACCCTAACTTTTGCAAGTTCTTATCAGTTCTTGGGGTTGAGTCCATTCCTTCAAACATGAGTTTTGCTTATTTCGACAGTGGGACGAATACTGGGTATTCGAGCGATTTCCCCAGCGGATTATTTAGCACAAAAAAACACATCATATCCCCATCTTTTTATAAGTTTTTGGCCGATATTACTGCGTTTAATGCACTGGCCAATCAACAATTGGACACCATTGATCCAAGCATCAGTATTTATGATTTTTTGCGCACCCACAAATTAAGTGATCGATTAATCAATGAGTATGTGCTCCCAATGGGGGCAGCAATTTGGTCGACATCCCAACATGATACCCAAGCATTTCCAGCAAAATCATTTTTATCGTTTTGGAATAACCATGGGCTATTGCAGCTATTTAATCGCCCAAAATGGCGAACCATTAAGGGGGGTGCTCAAACCTACATTGACGCGGTACTTAAAACAACTGGGCTAACATATAAATGCAACCACCCCATCGATCGAATTGAACGAACCGAAGATGCTGTAACCCTTTTTAGCAAATCATCTGGACCGACCGATTTTGATGGCGTTGTTATTGCCACACATGCAGACCAAGCATTGGCCATGCTAAGCTCCCCCACCCCAATTGAACGACAATTACTTCGTCCATGGGCATACTCTAAGAACCACACGGTGCTCCATACATCCTCCTCAATTGTGCCAAAAAACAAATCGGCCTGGGCGTCTTGGATTTACACTCGGCACCAGGACAATCAAATGAGCGCGTCATACTGGATGAACCGTCTTCAAGCACTGCACACTGAAACACAACACTTTGTCACTCTAAATAGCCACAATACCATCCCTGAATCATCGATTATTTATCAAACAAACTATGAGCATCCAAAAATGACATCAGAATCGTTAAGCACTCAACCAAAGCTAGACGCCTTAAATGGGCAATTGAACACCTACTTTTGCGGGAGTTACTTTGGGTATGGGTTCCATGAAGATGGGATTGCATCATCCATCAATGTTGGGCAGCATTTAAAATGCACCCTTTAAAGTCTAAAATTGGCATTGGCACAACGTCCCATACTCGGTTTACAGAAGTTAAGCGAAAATTTTCCTACGATTTAAATTATTTATTGATTGACTTAGCAGAAGATCAGCAATTAAATGAGCTTCCATTATTTAAATGGAATAGCAATTTTTTCTTTTCGATTCATGATTCAAATTACCTAACTCCAGGAACGCAACCATTGGCAGAAAAGCTGACCACCTTCATGCTTAAAAATGCACCCCACATTGCATATACCCGGGCATGCTTGCTCACAAGCCCAATGGTATTTGGCACCAACTTTAACCCAGTCAGCTTTTTTTTCTTGGAAGATAGCGCCGATAATATTTGCGCAATTATTGCGGAAGTTCATAACACATTCAAACAAAAACACTTATATTTATTGGAAAACCCAACCAAAAAAGGGCCATACATTGCCTTTGATCAAATGAAAGGGTTTCATGTATCACCATTTTTTAATGTTGAAGGATCATATTATTTTTTATTTCGAAAAAAGAACGCTATGATAGATATCATAATCGATTACAAAAAAGGAACCACACACATGTTTAATGCTCAATTAAATCTTGAATTAATCCCAATAACTAAGAAAGGTTTTGTACCAATGGCCATAAACTTTACTAAAACAGCACTTTCAACGTTTCCAAGAATTTTGTTTCAAGCCGCAAAGTTAAGCGTGTTTCATCGCCTACCCTTCAATAAAAAAGGAGGCTTAAATTCCAATCGTTCATTCTCAAAAAAAACACCCTCTTTTATT
This sequence comes from Candidatus Margulisiibacteriota bacterium, assembly GCA_016779165.1. Lineage (GTDB taxonomy): Bacteria > Margulisbacteria > Marinamargulisbacteria > UBA817 > UBA817 > UBA817. Next base: position 3,988 of record JADHOE010000033.1, read on the forward strand.
GCAAAAGTATCGATGGCAATTGTCAATCATTACCTTAAACGAATGAAGGTTGGGCACTTGGAAATTAAATGCCCGAATGGTGAAACCTTGGATTATGGCAAAAAAGACCAGCGCCCATCAGCCACAATTATTGTTGATAATTATGCGCTTTTTACAGAATTATTATTCAAATCAGACATTGGGTTGGCTGATTCATTTATAAAGCAATATTGGCGAACAGACCATTTGAATCAAGTCCTTGATATATTCATCGCAAATCTACCCCACTTAAAGAGCCATACGGTTTTTAGCCGTTTATGGAGCGTTTTTGGGCGACTGAAGCATCAATTTCGGAACAACAGCATTTCTAACGCAAAGAAAAACATTTATGAACACTATGATTTGGGCAACGAATTTTTCAACCTTTTTTTAGATCAACATAAAGTATACTCGTCTGCAATTTTTAACACGCCGGTAGACAAACTGGAAGATGCCCAAGTTGAAAAAATTAACCGTGCCTTGGCCTTAGCCGATGTAAAGCCGCATCATCGTTTGCTTGAAATCGGCTCTGGTTGGGGAGCACTGGCCATACATGCGGCAAAAACCATCGGCTGCCATGTAACAACTATCACGATTAGCGAAGAACAATATAAATTTGTAAAACAGGAAATCAATCGGCTGCATTTGGATGCCAAAATAGAAGTAAAGCTGATTGATTACCGATTACTTACTGGAAAATATGACCGCATTATTTCAATTGAAATGCTAGAAGCTGTTGGCCACAATTATTTAAGTACTTATTTTAATAAATGCCACGACTTACTGCACCGAAAAGGAAAAGCAATGTTTCAATGCATTATGATCCCTGACAATCGGTATGACGCTTATAGAAAATCGATTGATTTCATTCAAAAACATATTTTCCCTGGTGGGCACTTGCCATCACCAGCCGCATTAAAAACAGCCATTTCTTCTTCAAAGTTTGAGTGGATAGCAAACAATGATATTACCACTCACTACGTGCAAACCTTAAACATGTGGGAGAAAAATTTCATATCAGCAGAATCTGAGATTAAAAAGCTTGGATTTGATGATTCGTTTATCCAAACATGGGTGTATTATTTTAATTACTGCTCAGCCGCATTTAAAACAAATTATATAACCAACCATCAATTTTTAATTCAAAAATGCGCCAGTTAATTGAATTGCTTTTTTTATCTAAAACAATTCCTTTACTTTCATTTATGGCAGGCGCTTTTTTAGTTTGCTTTTGCACATGCATGATTGGGTTTTTAATTTTTTTAGTTAAAAGAAAACACGGTATTCTTGATTTCTTTTGGGGCATTTCCATTTCATCGTCAATTATGTTACTAACACTCCCTCGAAAGGCACCCTATATTTCTGCAGCAATTAACCTTCAAGAAATAGGATCAAGCCTTTTAATTTATACGATTGCACCTCTTTTTTTATTTTTAATTTTTGTCCTATTATGGGGAGGCCGTCTAACAGTCTTTTTTTTAACTCGATTAACCGAATCCGGGGATGACCGACGATATGTAAAGCTAATTCAATCATCTCCTAAAAAAATGGTGACACAATGTGTTATTCAAGCTACTTTACAAACGCTTATGGCTTGCACCGCGTACCCACTGGTTTCAGCAATGCCAACATTTTCACTGGTTTGGGTTATAATTGGTTCAATAATATTCCTCGTTGGTTTTTTTGGAGAGTGGGTCGCAGATAGACAAGCGAGTTTCTTTAAAGCGACAAATACAGGCATTTGCCAGACTGGCCTCTGGGCACGATCGCGCCACCCCAATTATTTTTTTGAGTGCCTTCTATGGCTGGGGTTATCCTTATTTTTAATTAACACTACAAGTGTGGGGATTTCATTTTTAGGCCCATTAACAATTTTCATTGTGACATATTTTATTACGGGCCCAATATCTGAACGAACAAGCATTGACCGCCACGGTGATGCCTACCGACACTACCAATCCACTACACCTTATTTTTTCCCAAGGGTATAGGTATAAACATCATGATCATTTCAAAAAAAAGAAACTGGGAGCTTAAATTAGTGCAAAGGGATAAAAAAAAGGTAAAAACAATCCACATTTTTTTTATAACCATGTGTTTTCATAGCTTTGTTTTTGGGGCCTCTGAATCACTGGAATCATTATTAATGAAGCGTAATGGTTCATCATTTCCGTCATATGAATCAATTGGGGTCATTCTTAATGCACATCAGAACACCCAAATGGATTACACTATGAACTTCCGCCAATCTAATCATCATATTCACATCGCGGTTTCGTCGAACGCAACAGCATCTTACTTATCAATGGACACCAACTTCAATGTCTTATCATCAACGTTTAATGTAACTGAGTCATCGTTAATTGAAAAAATTAACTACACGACCAGAATTGCACAACGCAATGAACTTGATGAAGTTCTATTTACATTTTTTAAGAATAAAAAGCTAATCAAAAAGAAAGGGGTATATTATACAAAAAACACCCTTGATACATTTTCAATTATCCCCGTTCTTCAACATATTTCATCACTAAATGCGCCATTAATACATGCAGAGTTTTCTGTTCAACACATGGCCATAAGGGTACCTGTGATTATTGAACAGTCCACCAATTCGTCGTTAACCCCATTTTTATCACGTTATACCGTCCCCGAAGAACTATTGGGAATGATTGATAATGAATCAGGCTACACAGTTTACACACTCAAAGTAACGGGTTGGCAAGGGTTAATCTACAATCATCGTCATTATTATGTATTTTCTGCCGAATCCCCATATTATTATGTTGGGCATTGGGGTGGACCAGACCAAACAAATTTATTTTCATGGTCACTCCGATTGAATCGCTAAAGAATCAACATAAGTTACATTAAATAGCGTCAAATAATTAGTCACAGTCCCATCTTGAGTATCAATCCCATTAATAAACGTATCTTTTCCATTTGTTCTTGTGTAATACAGCTCAGACTTACTTAAACCAAGGCTAATGGCGCTGCCGTTGGCGGATCGTGTCGCAAAGAAGACGTCCGTAACCGACTTATTCAAATCAATTTTATAAATTTTCCCGTCTATGGATGTAGAAAAGTACACCATATCCGACTGATTATTGTATGCAATGGAATGAATGGGATAGAACCCATTGCTTACTGTTCGAGATTGCAATGTTAGCAAATTCAATTCATACACTTGTAAATTGTCATGGTAATAAATCATCGACTTTTCTTCATCCAGAATCATTTTCTTAGGGGACGGGTAAAGACGGACATTTAAGTCCATCACATTTCCACCTATTTTCTTATATAATGCTCCGCTATTATTTGTAAAATAAATGGTATCCAAACTGGCACTAACAACAGCCGATGTAATCATCTGATCAGGATCAGAATGCAACACAATGGGGCCAAAACGGTTAAAAATTTGAACGGATGACCGCATGGATGTTTGAAGGTGATCCATGGGAATAAACGAAATGCTTTGAGCATTATTTTGAGATATTTTTTTTACATTCCCGTTGTACTCATAAATGGCACCTAGTTTATCTGTAAAGTAAAAACTCAAGCTGGTTTTATTTTGATTAACCATTTGGGCACAACCATTCAGTAGAATGCACAGTAACACTATCCCCAGAACATTCTTCATTGGCCACCTCGAAAAATAGTTAAATTATTCATCATGAATCTAATTGAATTATCGATACATGTGGTTGACTCTATAGCCCCATTAAGGCCTTCGGCTCAATTAACGCTCCCCCATAAAAAAAGATATTTACTGGCAAACCAAACAACCAGTTTAATACAATAAATTCGTATCATGATACTCTTTGCATGCAAGGGGACGGGTTGGATTTATCGGGTTATTTTAAGCGTAATTAAGCGGGAATGATTATGGTGATTGCAGGTTAACTTCTGCCCCACATAGCATTATGGCGTAGTTAGTAAATGCTGTGATGCAAAATATTGAGAAACCATCACTGAAAATGATTTCCATGCATCTTTCAATTCCGGGGTTTTATTGTTTATCAGTCTGAAATTTATTTTTATTTCTTCCCACTGATCTTCGAGCTCACTCAAAGAAATGACCGCGTGCTGTTTCGGCAATTGAAAGGACGAAAAAAGCAAACTAAAATCAATCATACTTAAAACAAACGATTGTGGCTCAAATAAATCCGATGACATTTGATGAAGCTCAGATATGACGACTCTGGAAGAATTGAGAGCCATTGTAATTCCATCAGACAAGAAATACTCATCGTAATTTTGTTTGTTTTTTGGCTGTGCAATCTCAGTTATAGTTCCCATTGTAACCTCAAAAATTATGATATCACAATTCAATCAAAATTCAATAGGCTTACCAACATGACCGAAGCTTAGGCCAAATGTTAAGATAAAACCATGATGAACTCTTGCATTGTGATTTTGGTTATTGCTTTAATCCCAATATTTGCCGTTAAAGACGTGCTTGAACAATACGTACTCAATGATATTGGCACCCAAATATCATTATTGTCACGCACAAACTACGATGATACCTCCCCAACTCCGTGGCAGTCCTATAGCAGTATTTTAGCCAAAATAAACTTTCCGAATGTTGAATCGTACCTAAACTTATCCCCAAACATTGAGTTTGGGCACTTTTTTAACCATACAAGGTCGTCCAGTGCCCCCATATCTCGTTTAACGGAGTCTTACTTGGGTTTTTTCCCAAATTCTTTTTGGCATGCATGGATTGGTAACCGCAGGCTATCATTTGAATCTGGCCGCTTTGTATCTGATGCCTCTTTTAATTTATTGCCCCGGACGTTTGGGCAATTCGGCATTTCCAATTCAACACATACGATGTCTTTGCTTTGGCTTTATCATGTTACTGAGCCAGATACTGTTAATTCACATCATTATCCCAATGGGTCCTTGATTGCAGCAATTAACGATGTCCCACTACGTCTAAACACAACACTCAGCACCCACATTTACCTTTTTGATGGCATTAGTGATACGATATCCTACAAGATAACCTATAAAACAGATCGCCATACCATTGCTGCGACTGCGGCGTTTCAATCATCACCATCCATCAAAACAGTGCCTGTCGCGAAGTCATCCACCCGATACTGCGATATTATTTACCTGGCAGAACGTGACCAGCAATCGTTAAAAATAGGTACTCGATTTTTTGAATCAGGGCCAAAAAACCAACCAGGGTTTTCCTCGCCGTATAGCAGTGGCCATTCGTGGGATGGATTTACAAATAGCTATCAACATGATGTACGAAATGGGTTTAAATCACACTTTCAGTCAATTTTTTCAATTCTTCAGTTTGAATTCAAACCCGACACACAAATTCAAATATCTGGGTTCTGGTTTAGAGATCACACCCTAAGAAAAAATTATGGTGGAGAAATCAACCTAGGCATTCAAAAAGAAATGATCAAAAACTCAATGTTTTGGGTGTATAAATTGGGACAATTCTTCCCTGGAACACACGCTAATACCCCCCCAGAAATAGCCATGTGGCTTGATTTATCCCTTAATTTAGGTGATATAAAATAATTGCCTTAAACGGTAGACTTAGGCCCATTAAAAGGCCCATTGCCAATTAGCCATGATTGATACTTTGAAAAAAGTGAGTGTAGTCTTCGCCTGAGGCTTCTTTAATGCAACGGTGTATGCGCTCTACCCAATTGGCATTACGCAAGATTGGGGCTATCTTTTGCTCAACCAAATCATTGGATTCAATGGCATTCGTCAAACTTATATTGAGTATGTCAATAACCCGGTGAGCCAAGTCTTTAGTTGCACCAGAGTCCCCACCAAAAAACTCCGCAATAAACGTTATGCTTTTATTTTTTTTAATTTTGAATTCACAATCCTTAAATTCCAGACTCGGGTATGTGACCAATACTTTGCAAATGCGTTCATATGAGTCATAGATACGTTCAGCATATGACTTTACATATGCATTCTTATGATGCTTTGAGTCTATAATTTTAAGTTCATTTAAAATTTGAGCATCCACGCTATGATCAACCATGTATTGAACCATTTCCAAAACCGGTGCTTTGGAAAACTGGGTGTAAATTAATTGTGCTTTTTTATGTAAGGTATGATCCAAAGTACGACCTCCTAAATTCTAAAAGAGTCATACCCAAAAATCCCCCATAACAAACATAGATTAAATTATTTCAATGGATTCATCATCCAAAAAAACCACCACGTTATGCCCTGCATTATTCATTGAGGTAGGTTATAATTTGAGCATGAGTGTCATGATTATGAGAATTTTTATTTTAAGTTTGGTGCTAATGTCATGCAAAAACAACATTAAAAAAACACCTCATTCAGCAAACATATCCCCCGGGGTTGCCCATAACTTAATATTGCAACAAGGGGAAAATCAAGATTTTCATATTGTTGATGTTCGGACCTTGCCAGAGTTTAATTCGGGCCATATTGAAACTGCTATTCATATTGATTGGCAGTCGAACCGAGAGGCATTATCCTCACTCAACCCCAATCACACAATTTTGTTGATTTGCCAATCTGGCCGAAGAAGTGCATTGGCAATGGCGCATTTAAAAAAGAAGGGCTTCAAGTACTTGTACCATCTTGAAGGGGGAATAATTGCTTGGGTTAAAACATTTAATCAATTTTCTGTTTCCCCAATCAATGAATAAGAACCACACTGTTTGATTAAAAAACAACCACGCACATATTTTTGTTGAGTAATTTTATTTTTCATCGATAAGTTCATTATCACTAATTTGAGCAAAGGATTATTTAAATGAAAAAAATCATTCATACTGCTTTTTATCGTTCAAAATTTGAAAATGCCATTGAGCTTATTCGCATTTATTTGGGGGTTGCGTTGTTTTTTAAAGGCATCCACTTTATGGTAAGCCCGAGCGACTTGGTCTATTTTTTAAACCAGGGGCAATTTAATGTATTGGAAGCATTTTTTACTCATTATGTTATTTCAGCCCATTTGGTTGGGGGTTTATTAATAGCGGTTGGGCTGTTAACCCGAATTGGTGCATTAATTCAAATACCTGTGTTGATTGGCGCCCTTGGACTTGTTCACTCAAAAGAACAACTATTTTCACTCAATCAAAATATTGAACTAACCGCACTGGTACTATTTTTATTGGTTGTTTTTTCAATTATTGGATCAGGAAACGTATCGTTAGACCATCATATTGTAAAAGAAGACCCAAAGCGAAAGGTCTGGATCGAAGAATTTGTAAAACAAATGTTATGTAGAGAGGGGCACTTAAATTTGGTTCGACTTAGCAGTAAAATTAGGCAAAAACCCGAAACCAATTCATCAATAGAGTTGAATCAATCTGTTTACAACCGCCAAAAGAAAATAAAACGAAGACAAAAAAAATAAACTGCCCCATTAATTTGTTGCAGCTTCATTTGTATTGAATACATAAATTCGTCGTGTGGTACATGGTTTGACATAAATGCAGTTATCCGGCTATATTTTGGGTTATGAAAGTAAGGGGAGGACATCCGTGCTGCAC
>JADHOE010000007.1 GCA_016779165.1 Candidatus Margulisiibacteriota bacterium
CGAAGATACGGGGGCTCCCATTACTGTTCCTGTTGGTAAGGAAACATTGGGTCGAATCATGGATGTTACTGGAAATGCAATCGATTATGGTGATGAAATCAAGTCTGAGAAGCGCATGCCAATCATTAGAAAAGCACCTGCTCTTGATGAGTTATCCCCAAAAACTGAAGTGTTTGAGACGGGTATTAAAGTAATCGATTTATTGGCACCATATCCAACCGGTGGGAAAATTGGTTTATTTGGTGGGGCTGGGGTTGGAAAGACCGTACTTATTATGGAGTTAATTCGTAATATTGCGATGGAGCATGGTGGTTTTTCAGTCTTTACAGGTGTTGGTGAACGAACACGAGAAGGCAATGACTTATGGTTAGAAATGAAAGAATCGGGTGTTCTTGATAAAACAACCCTTGTTTATGGGCAGATGAATGAACCGCCAGGCGCTCGGTTTAGAGTTGGGTTAACTGGGCTTACTCAGGCGGAGTATTTTAGAGATTCAGAAGGTAAAGATGTTCTATTATTTATTGATAATATCTTTCGATTCGTTCAAGCTGGGGCAGAAGTGTCTGCGCTCTTGGGTCGCATGCCTTCCGCGGTTGGTTATCAGCCAACACTTGGTACGGATGTTGGTGAATTGCAAGATCGAATTACGTCCACCAAGAAAGGGTCCATTACATCGGTACAGGCCATTTATGTTCCGGCGGATGATTTGACAGACCCTGCTCCTGCGACAACGTTTTCTCATTTGGATGCCACCACTGTATTATCAAGAAATATTGCATCTGCAGGGATTTACCCAGCTGTGGATCCACTGGAGTCATCATCCACCATTTTAGATCCTCGAGTTGTTGGTGATGAGCACTATGCTGTTGCATCTGAAGTTAAATCTGTGCTTCAAAAATACAAAGAACTGCAAGATATTATTAAGATACTTGGTATGGATGAATTATCCGAAGAAGATAAGGTGACAGTTGCACGTGCGCGAAAAATTCAAAAGTTTTTCTCTCAGCCGTTTTTTGTTGCTGAGCAGTTTACTGGCCATGAAGGAAAATATGTAAAGAAAGAAGACACCATTTCATCATTTAAAGGGATACTGTCTGGTGAGTATGATCATATTCCTGAACAATTGTTTTCTTATGTTGGTGGAATAAACGAAGTCATTGCAAAAGCTGAAGAAGCGAATAAATAAGCATGAAAAAGCAATTTGTTGTTAAGGTTTACACCCCAAAGGGATTGGTCCTGGAAAAAAGCGCGTATTTCATTCGCTTGCCTGGAAAGTCAGGGGATGTTGGTGTTTTTGAAGGACATACGCCAAGTCTTATTGAATGTATTGAAGGAGAAATGGAACTAAAAACACCATCCCATACCCATGCTTTTTTTCTTCCACAGGCAGTTGTTCATGTTGGAAAACAACGCGTCATTTTATTGGTTAATCATCTAGAGCCTATTGAAAACATAGACAAAAAGAGAGCAGAGGAATCAAAAGAGCGAGCGCTTGGCCGACTGAAGCAAGGTGAAATGGACCAAAGCAGTGATGTGGACACTGCCAGGGCAAAAGAGTCATTAAATCGGGCTGAACTGCGTTTGGAAATTCTACTCAAACATCACTTAGATTAAATACATTTTCAAAGTGGGTTAGCCGCCCACGGTTAATTGCAATTAAATCAAATTGATAAAAGCAATGGTAGGTTTTTTTGATTTTCATATAGATTTGAGTGCATTTAATCATACGTTTTCGTTTGCGTGGATTTATTTTAAATAAGCTATGAATAATTGGATTTGTTTGGTATTTAACTTCGATAATATGAAAGCGTTCATTTTTTTTTGCAATAATATCAAGTTCCCCAAATCGAGTGGTAAAGTTTCTCATGCAAATGCTGAACTGGTTCTTTTTTAAGAACTCAACAGCCTGATCTTCACCAATTTTTCCCTTGTTTTTCATGGTTCCCCCCAGTTAACCTAAGTTGCCTAACAATTTAATTTTTTCACATAATGCCAGGTTATGGCAATCCGTAAGTTTAGCCTCCCCATATTAAGGGGCGTCTTTTTCTACCGATAATTTTTTTATATGACAAAAGTATTAATTCTTGGCGGGGGATTTTCAGGCGTCGGTGTTGCTCAAGCCTTAGAGAAAAAAATCACCAAAAAGAATAATCTTGAAATAGCCATGGTTAGTGATAACAATTACTTTATGTTTCAACCAATGCTTCCAGGAGTTGCTGCGGGAAGCATTGAGGCCAGTCATATTGTTAATCCAATTCGGCGCTTGTGTAAAAAATTAACATTTCACAGGGCCAGTGTTGATGAAATTGATTTGGAAAATAAAAAAGTCAAAATTGTTGAAAAAGACATAACTCGCCAACATTGGCTTGAGTTTGATCATTTGGTTATTGCCATGGGGTTATCGACAGACATGACCCGTGTTCCTGGCATGAGCGAGCATTCTCTGCCCATGAGAACCTTGGGGGATGCTATTTTTTTAAGAAATGAAATTATCAATAAACTTGAAATGGCATCGGTTGAGACCGACGAAGAACAAAAAAAGCGATTATTAACATTTGTATTTGTTGGGGGGGGCTTTAGTGGCGTTGAAACCATGGGCGAAGTTGGCGATATGATAAAAAGTGCATTAAAAAACTACCCCTCCATTGAAAAAAAAGACATTCGATTGGTTTTGGTGCATTCTGGTGATCGGATTTTGAAGGAGCTGGGTGAGAAAGTTGCGATTTTTGCACAGAAAAAATTAGTCAGTCGTGGCATGGAGCTTTATTTGAATATGAGGGTTCAAGAAGTGTCTCCCGAGGCAGTTATCTTATCAAATGATGAGGTAATTCCATCAAAAACGGTGGTGTGCACCACTGGTAATGCACCCCATAAAGTATTAACAACACTGCAATTTATAAACAATCGCGGGCGCTTGGATACCGATGAATATTTTCGAGTTGTTGAAAGAGATGATTCTGGAACTATTACACAAACATTTGATCATATTTGGGCCTTGGGAGATTGTGCATTTACCCCAAATTTAAAAGAAATTAAAAAAAATCCAGAGGCAATATGCCCCCCAACGGCTCAATTTGCAGTTCGAATGGCGCCAGTTTTAGCTAAAAATATTATTGCAACCTTAAATCAAAAAAAGCTCAAAAAGTTTGCATTTAAAGAATTGGGCCAAATGGCAGTTATTGGTCATTTGTGTGGCATTGCAGAAGTGATGGGGATTCGGTTTAGTGGCATCCTTGCGTTTTTTATGTGGCGTGCCATTTATTGGGTAAAACTCCCTGGTATTTATTGTAAGTTTCGCGTTTTATTTGATTGGATCATTCATGCCTTTTTTCCAATTGATATTACCCAAATGGACGTTTATCGCACAGAAAAGGTGGATCGTTCGCATTATCAGCAGGGGAGCTATGTATTTAAAGAGGGCGATATTGCAGATTATTTTTATGTCATCGAAGAAGGCAATGTTGAAATTGTTAAGAAAAATCCGGATAACACAGAAACAGTTGTTGCCATTTTAAAAGAAGGCGACAGTTTTGGAGAGATGGGATTGATGCAAAAAGCCCCGCGTTCTGCCTCTGTTCGCTGTGTAACGCCAGTAGGGCTTTTAAAAATAAGTCGAGAAGACTTTAAAGCCTTAACGGGGTCTTATTCGTCGCTTCGAGATCAACTTGAAACCCAAGTGAACGAAATAAAGAAAAACAATGCCGAAACATTTGATACATTAAACGAAATGTTAGACCCTTTGTCCGGAGCAATTTCAACAGAAGATAAGGCAGATGTTGAACAATCGCAACCCAATAAAACAGCTAACACTGAGCCACAACAAGCTGAACCAGCCGCCTCTACGCAGGATACTCCTAATGTAGCCCAAGCACACAAGGACGACACCGCTCCACCAAGTTTTGATCAAGCGTTTGAGCAATCACTAAATGAAAAATCTCAAACTGCATTAAATGTTATCGAGAAAGAGCTCGAAAAAAAACTATATAAAGACCCCAGTAACCCAACGTATCTTCGTCAATATGCAGAACTTCAAAATCATATGGGCTATATTGAAAATGCATTAACCTTGTATTACCAGTACCTTTCAATGAAACCCAATGATGCAACCGTAATGGCCCGTGTTGGGGATATGCACCGCAGACTAAGTCAGTTTGATCAATGCATTAAAATATTAGAGAAAGCATACGCTCTTGACCCTAAAAATCAATTTATTATTGCCAATTTAGCCAGCGCGTATCGGTCGAAGCGGCAATACAATAAGGCCAAAGAGTTGTTATCCAAAGGGTTGGGTTTTAACCCGGATAATGCCAATATTATTGTGTTGTTGGCGCAGTGTTACAATAAAGAGAAACAGCCTGAAAAATCAGAAGAAACAATTCGCAAGCTGTTGTACGTGAATCCTCACTATGTGCCTGCGCTTATTGTATTAACTGAGTCATTGCTTCTTCAATCTAGGCACATTGATGCTGATGTGTTTTTAAACCAAGCGGACCAGTTGGATATTCACAACAAACATAAAAAGACCATTGTTAAATTAAGAAAAATTATTCAGAAAAGTTACAATAAATTTTTGGTCGAGCCTTAAATCCAGCGGCATATCTCTAATTATTAGAAGAGTATATATCCTGGCGAGTTTGACAAGGATTAAGAGTCTTCTTATACTATTCAAAAGAATATTAATGAAGGAGTCCATTTTATATGGCTGTACCAAAAAAAAGACGTTCAAAATCAAGAAAACGTACGCATCGTTCCCTTTGGAAAATCGCTATGCCAACCATGGCAACCTGCAAAAATTGCGGTGTGCTTCACATAGCACATCGTGCATGTACTGCCTGTGGTTACTACAACGGCGTTCCTGTTCTTCAGATTAAGCAAAAAGCCGATAAAAAAGAAGGGTAGCCACCGCTTGTGATTACCATTGCACTTGATGCCATGGGTGGTGATCATGCTCCCGATGAGATAGTGAAAGGTGCTCAACTTGCCGTGCAGAATTTTGATGTTGCTGTGGTACTGGTTGGCAACGAGGGTGTGTTGAGCTCATATAACATTGACCACCCAAATATAAAAATTGTCCATGCGGCTGACATCATTAGTATGGACGAGGCCCCGCTTCAGGCATATAAAAAAAAGAAAAATTCTTCCATACATGTTGGGCTGGAGCTGGTAAAAAATAACCAGGCGGATGCCTTTATATCCGCGGGGAATACGGGGGCTGTTATGTCCTGTTCATTATTTATTTTGGGTCGAATTCCTGGGGTTGATCGACCCGCATTAGCCTCGCTTATTCCAACAAAAAAAGGCCATGCATTGATGTTGGATATGGGCTCAAATGTCGACAGCAAACCCATGCATTTGGAGCAATATGCATTAATGGGGCATTTTTTTTCATCCCAAGTGCTTCATGTTAATCAACCAAGGGTTGGGTTAATAAATATTGGGGAAGAGGCGGAGAAAGGCAATCAATTGACTCAAGATGCTTATGGTTGCTTGAGCCGGAATTCTACTATAAATTTTATTGGTAATCTTGAAGGGAAAGACATTCTCTTTCACAAAGCGGATGTGATTGTATGCGATGGTTTTGTTGGCAACGCCTTATTAAAGTTTGGGGAGGGTTTGGTGGAGTTTATTCTTACTGAAATTAAACATTCCATTATAAATGGGTCTCTGTTATCACGGTTGGGTGGGGTTTTACTGCGGCCAGTATTTCAAACACTAAAAAAGCGCATTGATTATGAAGAATATGGTGGGGCTCCTTTGTTGGGAATTAATGGGGTGTCATTGGTTGCCCATGGAAAGTCAAAAGAAAAAGCCATTTACAGTGCCATTCGAACAGCCATGGAATCCGTGGAGTCTGACATGATTCAAAAAATGTCAATGGCAATTCATTCAGAATATGCCAACCAATAAGTGCATTGGAGTCATATCGGTGGGGCATTTTTTGCCTCATATGTGTGTTGCGAATGACCATTTTGTATCCATTGGGCTTGATACTAGCCCAGAATGGATAGAGTCCAGGTCAGGCATACGAACCCGTCACATTGCATCAGATAATCAAGCAACTAGCGATTTGGCAGTTGGTGCAGCTGAAATGGCTTTCAAAAATGGCCCAATCAGCTCCAATCAAATTGATTTTATTATTGTTGCAACAGCGACACCCGACCACATAGGGTTTCCGTCAACGGCTTGTCTGGTTCAACAAAAACTAGGGCTTACTCATTCAGTTGAGTGCCTTGATATTTCAGCGGCGTGTAGTGGGTTTACTTATGCGTTAAGTTTGGCATACAGTAAGATTCATTCTGGGATGGGCCAGTATGGGCTGGTTATTGGTGCCGAAACATTAAGTCGCTTGGTGGACTGGTCCGATCGGCGAACTTGCATTTTATTTGGGGATGGTGCCGGTGCCGCCATTGTTGGTACTGTTGATTCTGGCGGATTTATTGGGTTTAACCAAGGTGCAGACGGGAATTGTTCACATATTTTAAATTGCCTGCCGACTGAAAATGCAGTCCAATTTTCTGGTAAGCCATACCCGCCGGGGGTATCCATGATTCACATGGATGGTCAATCAGTGTTTAAAAAAGGCATTCAAGTGGTGGTGGACTCCTTAACCCAATTGCTTTCTGAGGCAAACATAAATAGCAATTCAATTGACCATGTGGTTTGCCACCAGGCGAATCAGCGAATTATATCATCTGTTGCAAAACAAATGGGCATTCCGTTGGAAAAATTTGTCATCAATATTGATCGCGTTGGAAATACATCTGCAGCGTCTATTCCACTGGCATTATCTGAAGCAAATGCACGCATTAACCCTGGAGATACCGTTATTTTGGTAGGATTTGGGTCAGGCTTTACGTGGTCGAGTATTCTGTTAAAATGGAATTAATTCTATGATAAATGTTGTTTTTTCAGGGCAAGGTGCTCAATTTGTAGGGATGGGATTGGATTTTTATAATTCCAATGACATGTGTCGGGACTTATTTGACAAAGCCAACACTCAGTTGGGCTATGCCATTACGGACATTTGCTTTAATGGCCCTGAACAAGCACTTAATCAGACCCAACACACACAAGTGGCCATATTTATTTTAAGCTCGTGTATTTTTGAGGTTATTCGCCCCTCAATCTCTATATCAAGCATTGCTGGCCATAGTTTGGGTGAAATAACGGCTTATTATGCAGCCGGGGTGTTGGACTTTAATTCCGCGCTTCAAATTGTAATTAAGCGTGGTGAGTTAATGGGTCAGGCGGCCAAAGAAAATCCTGGGAAAATGGCGGCGATTATTGGCTTATCTGATAATGAAATAAGCAACGCATTGTCAACCATTTCTGATGTGGGCATTGCAAACTATAATTCTCCGGTGCAATATGTCATTTCTGGGGCGGCTAGCAGTGTGGATAGCGCCATGGGTGCCTTAAGGGATGCAGGTGCTGGGCGAGTGATTGAGCTTCCTGTATCAGGGGCTTTTCATTCCCCACTTATGAAACACGCAGTGGCACCATTTCAAACATTTTTAGACAATTTTGAATTTAAATCAGCGACTGTTCCAATTGTATTAAATCGGTCTGCAAAACCAGAACAAAATGCTGCAGCATTAAAGCAAAATTTGTCAGAGCAAATACAGTCTCCCGTACGCTGGGTTGAAACCATTGAATTTTTATCGCAACAATCACTTTCCTTTGTTGAAGTTGGTCCGGGTAAGGTATTGTCTGGGTTAATTAAAAAAATTAACCGGCAAGCAAGTGTTCAGTTTACATCGACTGTTGAAAATGTTGATGCTAATTTTGGCTTGAAAACCAATGATGTTTAACGGGCAAGTTGTTGTTGTTACTGGTGCTACGAGAGGCATTGGATTATCCATTGCCAAGGCATTTGCCGAGCAAGGGGCATCGATTGCCATTTGTTCTACTAAGGATGATCAAGCGAAAAAGGTTGCTGCGGATATCGGTTCTTCATTTAATGTGCAGACTTATGGTGAGGGTGTTGATATAAAAGACTTTGATGCAGTTGGGCGATTTTTCGATAATGTGTGTGATTTATTTGGCCAGGTTGATGTTCTAGTCAACAATGCAGGCATTACTCGAGACAACTTGTTGCTTCGATTGCAGAAAGACGATTGGGATGATGTTATTAATGTGAACTTAAACTCTATTTTCAATACCACAAAATCAGTCATAAAACGCATGCTGAAGAAAAAGTACGGGCGGATCATTAATATTGCGTCGGTTGTTGGTTTAATGGGGAACCCAGGGCAATCCAATTATGCGGCTGCAAAAGGTGGAATGATTGCATTTTCAAAGTCGGTTGCTCGCGAATATGGCAAAAAAAATATCACTGTGAATACTGTTGCCCCCGGATTTATTGAAACAGAAATGATTGAATCTTTACCAAAAGAATATTTAAGTAATATAATAGACAATATTCCAATGAGTCGTCTTGGAACACCAAGCGATGTTTCTCGCGCCGTAATGTTTCTTGCATCAAAAGATGCCAGCTACATTACCGGTCAAGTGATAAGCGTCGATGGTGGAATGTACATGTAAATTATTAGGAGGAAAAAATGTCAATTTCAAAAGAAGAAGTATATAAAAAAGTGAAGGCAGTTGTTGTGGAACAATTGGGTGTAAGTGAGGAAGAGATAACAGAAGAAGCATCATACACTGAAGACTTGGGCGCAGACTCACTCGATACAGTTGAGCTGGTTATGGCCCTTGAAGAAGAGTTCTCAACCGAGATTGCTGATGATGAGGCTGAGCGCTTAACAACAGTTGGTAAAACTGTTGATTATGTTTTAAATAACCTAAAATAAATTTTTCTTATGTATAAACGTGTCGTTGTTACTGGTTTGGGGACAATAAACCCTATTGGCCATACTGTAAATGAGTTTGTTAACAGTATGAAGGCTGGTCGATGTGGCATTGATCATATTTCATCATTTGAGCCAATTGGGTACTCTTCTCAAATTGCGGCAGAAGTTAGAGATGCTGACTTTAGCGATATTCTAGACCCCAAAGAAATTAGAAGAACCAGTCGGTTTATTATTTTTGCGCTTAAAGCAGCAACAGAGGCAATTAAGCACTCTGGCTTAGAAATTAATGACAACAATGCCACCAGGGTTGGTGTTGAAATTGGATCAGGTATTGGTGGGATTGAAATACTTGAACAAACCACCCGCACATTAATTGAAAAAGGGCCTGCGAAAGTGAGCCCTTTCACGGTGCCAATGATGATCATCGACATGGCATCTGGGTTGGTATCCATTAAAACAGGTGCTAAGGGGCCCAATTCGTCATCCGTAACAGCATGTGCATCCTCAACGCATTCGATTGGCAATGCTTATCGTATTATACAGCGTGGAGATGCCGATGCCATGATTGCGGGTGGTGCTGAAGCATGCATTACGCCGGTGGGTGTGTCTAGTTTTTGTGCAGCTCGTTCATTATCCCCAAATACTGACCCAAAAACGGCGTGTCGCCCGTTTGATGCAGATCGCGATGGGTTTGTTATGGGCGAAGGTTCGGGTATTGTTGTTTTGGAATCTTTGGAGCATGCCCAAAAGAGAGGGGCTACCATTTACGCTGAATTAACTGGTTATGGTGCATCTGGAGATGCCTTTCACATTACAGCTCCGGCTGATAATGGTGAGGGTGCTCAGCGAGCCATGCAATTGGCAATTGCTGATGCCCGCATTCAACCCAGTGATATTGGCTACATTAATGCGCATGGCACATCAACCAAGTTAAACGACAAAAATGAAAGCATTGCGGTTGAGGCAGTGTTAGGACACCATTCAAAGGATGTGCACGTTAGCTCAACAAAATCCATGACGGGGCATTTGTTGGGTGCTGCAGGAGCGATTGAACTCATTGCAACCATTGATGCCATGTGCAATGGGTATATTCCCCCAACCATTAATTACCATACCAAGGACCCTGATTGTAATCTTAATTACACCCCAAATGTGGCCATTGACGCATCGTTTGACATTGGCATGTCCAATTCATTTGGTTTTGGTGGGCATAACGCTGTTTTAATTGTAAAAAAATATATTGGATAAGTCTCCAATGCTGTCTGTTTTAGGCGTGGATGAGGCTGGTCGTGGGGCATTGGCTGGACCGGTTGTTGCATGTGCGGTTGCATTAAAACCATCATTTTGTTTTTTTAATGAAATGAATGATTCTAAGAAGCTAAATGAGACCACTCGGGAGCGTTTATTTGAGCTGATTCAACCTCACATAAGATTGGGCGTCGGAATGGCGACGCATCGATGCATTGATACCATGAATATTTTAAAAGCGACACTTTTAGCAATGAAAAAAGCCATTATTAGGGTGCCGAATCAAAAGTATACTGTCGTTATTGATGGCAGAGATTGCCCGTTAATCGATATGCCTTGCACGGCTAAAATTAAGGCGGATACAACCGTTGTAGAAGTCATGGCGGCCTCCATATGTGCCAAGGTTATTCGAGACAAAATAATGCGTAAATACCATCGAATTTATGATCAATACAACTTTAACCAACATAAAGGGTACGGCACAACCGTTCACTATGACCGTTTGTTTGAGTTCGGGCATAGTCCAATTCATCGCCTGTCATTTAATTTAAGTAAACAGTTAACATTATTTGCCCGGCATTAGCCTGTTCTGACGCGGTACCCGTCGGGCTTGTCTTCCACAATAAAGCCTGCAGATTCAATTTCAATTCGTAATTGATCCGCTGTCTGGAAGTCTTTCACTTTTTTAGCTTCCCAGCGATCTTTTGCCATTGATTCAATATGTGCAGGAATGGTCGATGATTGCTTATAAAATAAGCCAATTGACTGCCCCAGTTCAAGCAGCATGTTGGTGCCGCATTGATGCTCATGAATTAACCCATGCAATTCAAATAGTTTTGAGATTGCGTCTGAAACATTTAAATCATTATATAGCGCCTGCCAAAACAGTGTCTTAATTTCATTAAATGGGACTTGTAAGTGGTCTGGAATTGGGGCATTGGGCACGATATCAAAAACGGAGGTAAGTTTTTTATAAGCAGTGCCAGCATCGTCTAATGCAGCTGTTGAGTATTGGAGTGGCGACCGATAATGAGTCCGCATTAGAAAAAAACGGACAATATCAGCTGGTGTTGTATTGTAGATATCCCTTAAGGTAAAAAAGTTGCCATCTGATTTTGACATTTTAAGATTATCAACGGTTACAAACCCATTGTGTACCCAAACATTTGCAAATGGTGTGTGGTAGGCACATTTGGCTTGGGCCAGTTCATTCTCATGGTGCGGAAACTTTAAATCTGCCCCACCACCATGAATATCGATGTGGGGCCCCAGTAACGATTCAACCATTGCCACACACTCTGTATGCCACCCAGGTCGCCCGTTTCCCCATGGGGAGGGCCAATAGGGTTCGTCATCTTTTGAGGGTTTCCACAAAATAAAGTCCAAAGGCGATTCTTTTTGATGGTTAACGTCGATTCTATGGCCAGCATTAAGGTCACCGATGCTTTTATTGGATAACTGGCCGTAATTTTTATCTGCATTTATCCGAAAGAAAACACTGCCATCAACCACATAGGCCGCATTTTTTTCGATGAGTGATTGAATGAGCTTAACCATGTGTGGTATGTGATCGGTTGCCAATGGGTAGTTGTTCGCTGGAATAATGTTTAGCTTTTCCATGTCTTCGGTATAGGCATCAATAAATTCTTGGGTTAATTGAGTCACCGGTTCTTTTCGCTCGATTGCACGTGCTATAATTTTATCGTCAATGTCGGTGAAGTTTTGAATATGCGTCACATTGTATCCATGGTGGCTTAGTACGCGTTTTAACAGGTCAAAGGTAACATACGCACGTGCGTGACCCAAATGGCAATAATCGTATACGGTTACCCCGCAGACATACAACGATACGTTTGGTGGGGAAATTGGGCAAAAGTCGCTGACCTCTTTTGTTAAACTATTGTACAGTTTCATCGGCATAGGCATGATCATTGGTTGGAAACTGACCGGTTTCTACATCATTTTTGAAAGCAGCTAGTGCGTCTTTAATTAGTGAATGACCATTTAGGTACTGCTTAACAAATTTTGGGGAAAAGTTGGGGGTCAAACCCAGCAGGTCATTGGTAACTAAAATTTGCCCAGAACAGCTGGGGCCAGCCCCAATCCCAATGGTTGGGCAATCAACGAGGGATGTGATGGTCTTGGATAGTTCAATGGAAACTTTTTCCAGTACAATAGCAAATACCCCAATATTAGCCAACGATTTTGCCAGTTCGCAAAGCTCATTTTTTTCGCTTTTCGATGTTCCTTTAAGGTGATATCCACCGATTTCATGTATGTATTGTGGCTGAAGCCCAATATGTGCCATCACAGGAATGCCTTCTTGGACTAACCGCGCAATGGTTGGGATGTTTGTGGGCCGAACCTCGCACTTTACAGCATGTGCCCCAGCTTGCACTAGGGTGGCTGCATTTTCAAGTGTTTTTTCGGGGGATACATTATAGGTCATGAATGGCATATCAGAAACAATAAAGCTCTTAGGTGCGCCATTTTTAACGGCTTTGGTATGGTAAACCATATCTTGAAGTGTCATGGTTACAGTTGTAGAGTCACCAAAAAATGTATGCCTTAAGGAGTCCCCAACTAAAATGCCATCAATTGCAACGTCATTGATCATCTGAGCCATGCTTGCGTCGTATGCTGTAAGCATGACAATGGGAACTTTTTTTAAGTATTTCTCTTTAAATTCTTTGATCATACGGTGCTTTCCTTAAATAAATTAAACAATCGTGTTTCAAGTGCTTCCCGATTTAAAAATCGGGTAAGGCTACCTTCTTCGGCAACTGAAATGGTGCCAGTTTCTTCTGAAACAACAATAACCAAGGCGTCGGTTTCTTCGCTAATGCCAATGGCCGACATATGTCGGGTTCCCAATCGTTTATCTGACACAGTTGAGTTTGTTAATGGCAGCAGGCACCCGGCTGTCAAAATTTCATTTCCCCGAATAATAACTGCGCCATCGTGGGTGGGTGACCCCGGCCAAAATAATGAACACATTAACTCAGATGTTAATTTTGCTTGAATTGAAATTCCTGATTCAGTGTATTCATCAAGCGGTGATTTTTGTTCCAATACTATTAGTGCACCAATTTTGTTTTTAGACAAAAATTCAACACTTTGTAAAATTCGCTTAATAAGTAGGGGCTGCTTTTTATTTTTTGATTGCCCGGATATGAACAAGTGGCCACGTCGAATTCGTTCAGATGCGCGCCGAATATCATTTTGAAATACAATTAAGACATAAACAATTAATACAATAAAGAGTCGCTCTATGCACCAAGCGAGCATGGACAACCCAATCATTTGGGATAATGAATATACCCCAATGAATGCCATAATGATTGGCATTAAGTTTTGAATTTGTGCCTTACGAAGCATGGAAAAAAACAGGTATGCTAGACTTGCAATTAAGAAAAAATCAACAATAAATAAGGGCGTGATATTTATATCATACGGCATCGTACTGAATAATATCCTTATAAGACTCGCGCTTTACTAATATGCGAGGGGCACCATTATGAACAGCAACCATGGCTGGTTTGCAAAAACGATTGTAATTGGAGGACATGGAATAATTATAGGCACCAGTACCATACACCACCAATAATTGGTTTTTTTCTACCAAGGGCAATTCAACGTGTTTCGCTAATATGTCCCCAGATTCGCAAAACTTCCCCGCTATTGTGTATGTATCTCGATGGTCTGAAGATGGCGCTACGATATCAAACGTATATTCTGACTGATACATCATTGGGCGAGGGTTGTCGGCCATGCCGCCATCAACAAATACATAGGGCTCATGGTTGGCAATTGGTTTAACTGCGCCTACCGTATAAAGCGTTACCCCAGCTTGGGCAATGATGGATCTCCCAGGCTCAAAAATCAGTTTTGGGTGAGGCAGTCGGTTTGCATCGCATAATAATTTCAACTCATTGGCCATGGCTAAAATAATGTCAGATACATCTGGTGCCTGATCATTCTTTGTGTAGCTCACTCCAAATCCTCCCCCGCAATTGACTTCTTTTACAGAAACATTCAGGTCTTCTTGAATGGTTTTTATAAAATTAACCAGAATGGCCACAAGGTCCATGTAGGGAGTGGTATCAAAAATTTGGGAGCCAATGTGGGCATGAATGCCAATAAAGTCGCCCCAGTCTGAACAGGATGTCGCCTGAATAAGGGGCAAGGCTTCGTTGAATGGCAACCCGAATTTGGAGTCTATGTGGCCGGTTTTAATGTACTCATGAGTGTGTGCTTCAATGCCAGGCTTTATCCGAAACATTAGCAATGCTTTTTTGTTTTTTTCTTGCGCAATACGTGAAATATTGTGAAGTTCGTCGGCATTGTCTACAACCAAACGAATGCCATGGTCAATGGCCAAGGCCAGTTCTTCCTTTGACTTATTATTTCCATGAAAATAAATTTGATTTCGGTCAACATTGCTATTTAATACGGTATAAAGCTCACCACCTGAAACAACATCTGCACCAATACCGTTGGATGCCATTAGGTTTGATAGTCCTATATTTAGGCCAGCTTTTGATGCATAAGCAATGCAAAAGTTTGGGTAATGCTCACTCAGTAAGTGGGTAAATAATTGGCAGTTTTTTATAA
Source organism: Candidatus Margulisiibacteriota bacterium (assembly GCA_016779165.1). Classification (GTDB taxonomy): domain Bacteria; phylum Margulisbacteria; class Marinamargulisbacteria; order UBA817; family UBA817; genus UBA817. Next base: position 14,673 of record JADHOE010000007.1, read on the forward strand.
TTGTTGCTTCATCAATAATATACAGTGGGGTGTTGTATGTGGCGGCTAATTCTGTAAGAGAGCATCCGCCAATAATGATATCATTGATGGCTTTTTTAAATGTTATTGGGTGGATATTGGTCATGTGTCGCGTAAGTCAATTAATGTTGGCTCTAGTGTTTCTGATGATAAAATCTGTGCATAACTTAAAATAAATACTTGGTCACCAATTGCACCTTTTCTTGCTGCTGGACCATTCAATGCAATAACATTGGAATTTCGAGGGCCTTTGATGACATAGGTTTCCAAACGCTCCCCATTGTTTAGGTTGACCACTTGCACACGTTCATTTTCTCTAATATTGGCCGTTTCCATAATCGATTCATCAATGGTAATCGACCCTACGTAGTAAAGCTCTGTGTGGGTAATGGTTGCATACGATATTTTTGACTTAAGAACCGTAATTTGCATGGAATGCATTATACAATTAATGAAGGCAAGGTACAAATAATCTTACCTGATTACTTGCCATTGATAATTAATCTTCATACATTGATTGGTCCAAATCAATGAGCGTGATATGGTCCATGGACTCCGTTTTAATTTTTTTGATTTTAGATAACTTTTTAATGAGTTCCGCAATTTTTTGGCCTTTGTCATGAATGACATTGGAAAAATCCTTAATTTCTTTATTCTGTGATTTTTGGTCAATGGCACGTGCATAATTAATAATGGGTACCAGGTCATTTCCGATGTTATGGCTAATGGTGGCCACTGTTTTTTTGATTGCATTCATGTCAGATAAAATAAGTTCCTTGTTAAGCTCTTGAATTTTTTTGATTGAGGCTGTCTCTTTTTCGTGGGCCAATTTAATACGTTTGTTATCCCGCAGTGATTTTTGCAATAATAATTGGTTTTTTCGAGCATAAAAATGCGCGATGGTTTCGTGGATGAGTAATGCAATGATTGCGATTATAAACCCAGTATAATTTAGTAAGAATTTGAAGATATTTAGTGTTTTTTGATCAATAAAGAATGTTGTATTAAGCATTGGCAGTTTACTAAAATACATAATTGAATAGGTTATTATAGGGATGCCGCATGAGATTAGTCTGTATGGCCACTTTTCATTTGAAAAAATAATAAAGGCCAAAACTAGAATGGACAGCATCATTTGGGTATTAACAAAGACTTGCTGCAATAGAATGTTGAATATTAAAATTGAGCTGCAGGCAGTAAATAAGACCAAAAAGCTAGCTAAGATGTGCTTTTTGATTGCATTGCATACAAGAGCTGTTGCGTAGAGAAGTGAAACAAGCATGGCCAAGAATGCAATCAAAAGGTAATGCTGAACGAAAAAGAAAATGGCATAAAATATACCAAGACTAAATCCAAATATAGCAAGGCCATTGGTTAAGGCAATACTTTTTTTTTGTTCAATTGGTGTTGTGGTTTCAACACCAATGCTAAATAAATACCGACAAAAAAATGCAAATTGGTTAACGATGCGTTTATTTTTTTGTTTAATTGGAACCCCCAAATGGGTGATTTTAGGCATCATCATAACAAATTAATTTATAATTCTAAACATTTGGTGAAATCTTTAGGGTTTTAAGAGTAGGCTCAAATACCCGTACCAGTAATTGTCTTAATAAGTCCATCAAGCCGTCTTAATGCAGAAGCATTAAGTTCCTTTGAGTTTATCTTGGTTTGCTGTTCTTTAAATTTTTTATTTTTATATCGGCCGGTATTGTAACACCACTCAACATGCCCACTAACCCAGTTTTGGACGGTTTTTACATGGTTTATTTCATTATTGTTGAGTGAATGGTCATCAAGCAATTTTTCAGACAGCGCTTCAACTTTTTTAGCTGTAATCTCATGCTGTTCGAGAAAATATTGAATGGCATCTCCAAGCGTAACTTTGTTGTCCTTCATGTAAATTAATATACCATTTTGGGGCAACTTCTCTTTAATGTTGTCAGGCAACTCATTGTATTTGGAGTTAAATGTCATTTTGTCAGCGTCATCACCTAAAGAATCAAGGGCTTCTTTTTCATAAGATACAATCTCGTTAACTAATGCAATGTTTGTGTTAGCTTCTTTTATAAGTTCCTTGTAATTTGATTTAGCATTTAATGCTTCAATATCTTTATGGGTGAGGCCTTTTAGGGCCATATCTAATTTAAGCATTTCATCGAATCCAAGAGAGTTTTTACGGTTGTCCATAAACGCACGAAAGGTTAATTTGTCTATTGATTTGGTTCTAATTTCTGCTTCAGAAACTGTGGATTTATGCTGCGCCTGAACTTGATCTAAAAACCCCTTAAATAAAACATTAAAATCAGTGTCGTAATGGACTGCGACTTTTTTTAGATCACAATGAAGATCTTGTAATGCATTTACATAGGCTTGTATGTCATGCGGAAGGGAACTAAAGTCTTGCGTTAATTTGCCATTACTTAACGCTTCATAAAAGGCAGTATTAAAATTTTTGCTTTCATTAGGTGTCGTGTGATCCAATCTATCATCAATCAAAGAGCCCACAATCAGCCATTTTAAAATAATTAGGAGGCTAAAATTTTTCGTTACGGTTGGGCCATGAGTGCGATGGACCAACTCTGGTACTTTAGTCTCCAGAATTTTAGCTGCTTTTCTTTGCTGAATGTAAAGCGATAATGAATTTGGGCAAAAATTGAGAAAAAAGGCCAGGGACTCATCACTGGGTTTTGGAAGGTGAAGCTTTTGGCATACCTTAATGAGTGCCTGTAGTTTATCTCTTTCATATACTTCTGAAAGTTTGAACTTCTCCATGTATTCATCTAACGCTTTCTCTAAACCCTCTATTTCTTCTAGTTGTACTTCATTTTTTTTTGGGGGTATGAAAAAATTAAGCGTGCCAGTGCCGGTGCGGGTGCGGGCCATTGGTACCTGGGTGGTTTTTAGGGCGCAACTCGGACAAAATGGTGAATCTTCAAGCTTGATATAACTAGGACCTTGGTTCCCTTTTATACCAACATCTTCTTCACGTTCAGCTTTTTCAGTATGGTTTTCTTGTTCATTACTTTTTTTTGGAGCATTACCAAAAATCTGTGCGACTGCAGTTAGTAGTTTTGATATCCCATCACGAAGTCTCTGAAGTGTTGAGGGGTTCAGCTGGTCGGGACTGAGTGGCTTGGTCTTATTACACGAAGAGCTACTGTTATATTGCTTATCCATTGAGGGGTTCAGTTGGTCGGGACTGAATAATAGCATTGTCTTATCAGGTGAATGTCTTGTGTCACGAATAACAAATGTTTGAGGTTTGAATGCTTTAAGTAAATGAGGGGGTGTATCTTTTTTTTGGCAGGCAAAAAGCCCCGGTTTGTTTGGTTTCGCTCTGGGATCAAGGGCCCACGGACCTGCACCAAATCCGGCACCATTAACTAAATATTGGCGGGGGGTATTAGTAGTAGGAGGAGTAGAAAATGGCTTGCAAGATATTGGATCAACAAATGGCATTGGTCTTCCTTTTTGATAATAAATTAAAATGGGAAATCCAATATAAATTAACTCAATCTGATTTAATTTTCAATGGTAGTGTTTAGGAAGTTGGTGATTGATTGCTTGACTTTGGTTAACGCATGGTATCGGTGTGATTTGCTATGTTTGACCTCAGGGGCCATTTCACCAAATGTTATGTCATTATCTTCCGGAATAAATACAGGGTCATACCCAAACCCATTGCTCCCGGCCATTTCATGGGCCAAGGCCCCCCTAACAATGCCTGTATGGGTTTCAACTGTGCCATTTGGAAATCGAAGGGCCATTACCGCTCGGTATTGCGCATCTCGGTTTCCAGCCCCGTAGCATTCTCGAAGTAATTTATGGCACATATCATGGCCCGTTGCATGTTTCCCAGCATATCGAGCAGAATAAATGCCTGGCCCGCCATTTAAATGTGCGACTTCAATTCCTGAGTCCTCGGCCAAGTAAATCACATGTGGTCGATTGGGCAGCGCATTTACTTTTAGGATGGCATTCTCTTCAAACGTTTCGCCATCTTCAACCACATCGATGGGGCCCTTAAATAATTGACGATACGGCACAACCGGTATTTCTGGTAGTGATAACATGGTTTGAATTTCTTCAACCTTATGTTGATTATTGGTGAACAATACCACTGTGTAGGGTGTTGGCGCCATTATTTAATGGCCTCATGCAGCAACGCTTCGATAAAGGTAAACGATCCAAAGAATAGGCTGTTGGGTGAAATGGGGTCGCCCATAACCCAAAGTGACACATGGCCTTTATGCTTATCACTTAGTGAATTGTATGTATGGGCAATGGTGGTGTCATACTCACAAAGGCGTATTGTTTGATTTTGGTGGATTAATATTTCAAGAACGGCATGAATGTCTTTGACTTGCATCATGCCAATGATCCACTCAGATATCGCTTTTTCGGATGATAAAATTGCAGAAACCGCATGGGCATTATGTCCAACATCCATAATGCACGGGGTGCCATGGTATGAGCTGGAACTGAGTCGGCCAAAAGGTATGGGGATCTCAATCGAGGTCGTTTTATTTGGCTCAATTTCAAAGCCGGCAGATAGCGCTGTTTGCACCAAGGCCAGGTTACGGTTTTGAAAGTGTTGCTTTGGTGTGGCCCAGTGCAGGGTGGCATTCTGGTGCTTTGCGGCCGACTTAATTCCCTCTAGGACGGGTGATGGGTGGTCCAAATGTGTAACCACAAGTGCATTTGGTTTAATAATGCCGGCTTTTTCTTCCGCTATGTCACTGAGTGTTGGGCCTAAAATTTGCGTATGATCCAGACCAATATCAGTAATAACTGCCATTGATGTTGGAACGACGTTGGTAGCATCCAGTCGGCCACCAAGGCCAGTTTCTAAAATTAAAACATCAGGTTGAGTATCCCTAGCCAACATAAACGCCATAAGGGTTAAATATTCGTACTCACTTAAATCGTCATTCCGGTCACAATGGGCAGTTTTTTGGAACAAGGTTGAAAATTGTTGTTTGGTTATTGGCGCACCATTCAATTGAAATCGTTCCGTGTAGCATTGAATATGTGGGGATGTGTAACTAACAACCGATTGTCCATGTTGAATCAAGGCATGGCTGAGGCCATGAGCCACAGAGCCCTTACCATTGGTGCCAGCAATATGAATGGTTTTGGGTAAATTAAGGTGAGGATTGTCTAAGGCGGAAAGGGCAGGCGTCAGTCGATTCAATGCGTAATTGATACCACGTCGTGTTACTTTCTGTTGAAGTAATTGAACAGCATCTTGAAAGGTTAGGGGGGCATTAGCTAAATGTTGCAAGTTGCTGCTCGATTGATTGAAGCTCTGATGCGACATCATTAAAATGTCGTTCGACTTTTTGGATCACATGCTGTGGGGCTTTTTCCATAAATTGAGGGTTGGATAATTTTTGGTGGAGGGCGTCTTTTTGCTGTTGAAGCTGCTGGCGTTGGGTGTTTAATCGATTGCACTCTTCATCAACATTGACTTCAGGCAACATTAGTTGAATAGAAATAGTGGCCGCCACAGATTGGGCATGAGGAGCGTCTGTATCTATTGGCGATGAATGTGAATGACAGGCGGTTACTTTTGTAAGTGCAGTTATTAGGTTTTGGTGGGCCGCAAGGTGGTCTCGTATGGGTTGTTCTGGGTGAGCCAAGTGCACAACCAACGTGGCTTTCGTTGATATCTGAGCGGCCTTTATCAAGTGCCGAATCTCGCGAATAACATTAAATGTAGAGTCAAACATTTCCAGGCGATTGCCATTGACTGGCCCAGATGGTGTCGGCCATTTGGCATGTTGAATGCTATCGGTCATGCTGTCTTCGCAAATGTTGGGGTGAGATAACCATGCGCTCCATATGGCGTCGGAGACAAACGGTAATATGGGGTGCAACATGATGAGGATTTGCGCCCCAACGTAAGCCAAAACGTTCAGTGATTCTTTTTTATGTTGCTTTATACCTTCAACATACCAATCGCAACAATGGTTCCAAGTGAATTCCCAAAGTTCATCAGCCGCAGCGGCAAAGTTGTAGTCATTTAAATGGTTTGTCACTGATGCTATGGTTTGATTGAGCTTGTCCATTACCCATTCATCAATTGGCATGGACGGAGTTGGGATGGTTAACGGGTCTATCTTGTCATCAGCCTCCAATAAACACATGTCTACAAATCGGGCAAAATTCCAAATCTTGTTGGTAAAGTTTCGGCTGGCTTGAATTTTTTCCATAGATAACTTGATGTCTTGCCCACCTTTGGTGCATAGGGATGCAATGCCAAACCGAAGTGCATCTGCGCCGTATTCATCGATAATATCCAAGGGGTTAATCACATTTCCAACCGATTTGCTCATTTTTTTTCCATGAATATCTCGAACCAAGCCATGAATGTAAACATCGGTAAACGGGATGGTATTCATATTAAATAACCCCATGGTGATCATTCGAGAAACCCAAAATGTTAAAATGTCATACCCAGTAACCAGCACCGATGTGGGGTAGTAATTCGCAAGTAAATCGGTGGGTTTTGGCCATCCAAGTGTTGCCATGGGCCAAAGTGCTGATGAGAACCACGTATCGAGTACATCAGGGTCTTGTTTAAGATTTTTGTTCCCACATGCGGGGCATTTTTTTGGTGGTGTTGCGGTCACGATTAATTCACAATCAGTGTTGGATTGGCATTCCCATACCGGAATTTGGTGCCCCCACCAAATTTGGCGAGAAATGCACCAGTCTCGAATGTTGGTCATCCACTCAAAATACAGCTTTTCCCAACGGCTTGGTACAAAGTTGATGGTTTTATTTTTTACTGCTTCGATGGCGGGCTCACTAAGTTTTTTCATGTCGATGAACCATTGATTGGACAACGTGGGTTCAATCACTTCCCCATTTCGGGCATTGGTCCCCACATTGTGAACATGAGGCTCCGTTTTTACAAGAAATCCTGCCGCTGTTAGTTCTTCAATTAATTGTTCTCTGCATGCGTACCGATTCAAGCCTTGGTATTTCTTTGGTACATTTTGGTTCATATTGGCCTCAGCGTCCATGACAAGGATTCGTTCAAGGTTATGGCGGTTGCCAATCTCGAAATCATTTGGGTCGTGGGCTGGGGTCACCTTAACTGCACCCGATCCAAAGGACTGATCCACATGCGAATCTGCCACTATGGGGATATCTCGATTTACAACGGGAACACGAACAGTTTTGCCAATGAGGTGAGCGTATCGGTTATCGTTTGGGTGAACGGCCACGCCAGAATCGCCGAACATGGTTTCTGGTCGTGTGGTGGCAACACAAATACACTCAGATGGGGTATCTGTAATCGGGTAGTTAATGTGCCATAAGTTCCCATTTACTTCTTTATATTCAACTTCAATATCACTAAGTGCTGTTTTATTTTTTGGGCACCAATTCACAATGTACTCGCCCTTGTAAATCAGTCCCTTTTTGTACAGATTTACAAAGTGCTGATTGACGGCATGTTTGCAGCCATCATCCATGGTAAAGCGTTCATAATGCCAATCAACACTGGCACCGCACCGTCGAATTTGTTCAGTAATGCGTTTTCCAGTGCTGTTTTTCCAATCCCAAACACGATCAACAAATGCCGATCGTCCAATGGCTGCAGCCGATGTGCCCTCAGACTGAAGCATTTTGTCGACCACATTTTGAGTGGCAATGCCGGCATGGTCGGTGCCTGGAATCCACAACACTCGGTGACCAGTAAGTCGCTTGTATCTCGCCAGAATATCTTGAATTGTGATATTTAATGCGTGCCCCATATGAAGTTCCCCAGTAACGTTTGGTGGGGGAATAACCATGGAAAATGCCGGGCCAGTTCCAACGGGCGAAAAGTCGCCCCCCAATTCCCATGAGCGATACATGGTGGACTCTACTGCGTTTGGGTTGAAGTTTTTTTCAAATCTTTCGTTCGTGGACATGGGTTTATTTTGGGGCATTGTTGCATTATTTTCAATTCTTCTGATGGGCGATACTTGATTGTGTGGAAATGGCATTCCACAGGAAGTCAATGTTATCGATGGCTCGTATTGCCCCTATGAGTGGTGGGTTGAATGCTAAAATATGGGTGATATTGTTGCCGGAGATGCCCCCAATGGCGACAAATGGAATGCCCAATTCATTCGCCCGCTGAAGGTAATCAAATCCAATGCCCGGCCGTCCAGGTTTTGATGGAGTATCCCAAATGGGGCCAACGCTCACATAATCAGCGCCGCTGGTTTTGGCAATAAGCCCTTGATCAAATGAGTGAGTGGTTCGGCCAATTAGTTTTGTTTGCCCCAGTTGTGCTCGAATAACAGGGGTTGGAATGTCATCTTGTCCCACATGAACCCCATCTGCACCCACGGCCTTGGCAATATCAGCGTGATCATTGACGATAAATAAAGCAGATGTTCCTTGGAGTTCACGTGATAAGGCCTTGCATGTTGTATAAATATCGGACTTTGAGGCTGATTTATTGCGGTACTGGACAATGGGAACGCCAGGGTGTTGGGCCAATTGGACCAAGTGGTTCGGGGAATCTGAGATGACATAAATGCCTGGTCCAATCAACGGGGCACGAACCAAATGCTCCCATAGGGCCTGCTCCAATGCATAACAATCATAACGAATGTGGCTAAAGGTTTGTTGATGGGTGGCTTCTTCTAAACATCGTGCGGCTTGGGTCGCTCGTTTAACATTGGCTGTTATTAAATCCTGCAAATCAGTTCGTTTTGGAACATTGGATTTAGCGCGAACATCGCTCCCTGTGCTTCTGGCATTTACGAGTTCTGCATGGTTTAACAATTGGCACGTTTGTTTGAGTTTTGTCCGAATGGTGGTGCATTCATTGGTAAGAATTGTGTTGGATAATTCAAACCGACATATGTCTTCAATCACCCGAAGGGCTTCCCCAAGCCGAGCGACATTTGCATCGATTAACCGTGGCAAATCCATGCGTTGAGTTTAGCGAGTTTTGGGTAGCCCGTCCACACGCAAATGGGGGATTCCGAAAGATTGGTGTTGCTCTAGCTGAAAGGAGGGGCCAAGCAGTAGCATCAGAAATAGGTCGAAAATATGGGTGCTATTTCGTGAATGGCGTCATCTCATTAGCCTAAGGGTATGGTTAAGACCAACGTGTCACCATTCAATTGTGAATGTATGTGGTTGAGTTGGATGCCAGGCGCCAAAGGGATGATTGTTGAAACGGGTCTGGTTAAGATCATTGGGGTGTTATTTGATACATTCAATACGGCGTTTCCAGTAATTTTAATCCCTGATGCTTCAATATCAATCGATATGGTATCTGGATCACATGCCTGAATATTAACGTGAATGGCCGTCACATCAGGAGATTCCTGGGTAATGGTGTATTGAAGGGGGGCAAACTCCCCACCATTGGATTGGATTAAGGTTATCACGCTACTTAGATCCATTGGGATAATCGGGTTATGTTGTGTTTCAATCATTGGCTGTCTCCTTTGTTCATGTGGTTTTGGTGTGGTAATCGCACATCTTGCCTTCAATAATGCAAATGGTGTGCCAATAAAAAAAAATAAAGTTGTTCATTTTTTGTACGATTTTATTTTATGATGGATGAGGGGACCTTAAAAGCCAAAGGTAGTGTTCAAAAACAAGTCAATGCGTGGAGAATTAGAATGAAAAATGGGTTAAGGTTAATTGTCGCGATAGTGGCTGTTATGACAATGGTTTGGTGGTTAAATGTGCCTTTTTTAGACTCTCAGACCAATGATGAGCCAGTAATTGTAACCAGTGACCCTATACTTGAGGATGCAATTGTTCAGTTGCTTGGGCCAGAGCCAAGGGTCGTGGGTTTATTGGATCGTGGACAAGTATTGGATAATCTCCCCCCCCTTTCGGATGAAAAAATATCGGCGTTAAAAGTAGCAGACCTTGTGGTTTGGCATGGCCAAGGGATTGATCATTATCGTTCTGAAGCCAATGCGTATTTGAACCCAGAGGCAAACGTAATCACCATAGGTGAGATCATGGCCAAATACGAGAAAAAATGGCCAAAGTATTATTGGATGAGCCCAATCTCATGGGGCAAGATGCTGCATTATTTGCATCGCCAATTGGCTGTGTTTCTTCCTAAGTATCAATATGAGCTCGCCGTTCGAAAGAGCGCGTACATGAATGATGTTTATGCATTGCATCAAACAATCAAGGCCACACTGAATGTGCCGGAGTTAAGGACCAAAACTGTGGTAACCAACCACCCGTCGCTTCAGTTGCTTGCGAGCACATATGGGATTCTGGTAAGGACAGTGGCTCCCAATGAGCTCATCAACGGCCCTGCGATGAACGCGCTTATTGCATCATTGAAAAACGAAAAATTAAATTTGATTATTCCCAATGATTCAGTGACGCGAGATGGGTTGGACGCAATAGTGTCGGAATCGCTGAAGCAGGGCTGGCCTATAACGGTTGGAAAACCTGTTATGTCACTAAATTTAAGCGATGAAACTCACGGTGCGAATACCTACATTGCGATGATGGAATTAAACGCAAAAGGAATCGTTCAATAATGCGTGACATTTTTAAGGATTTGAGCTAAGATGCGGGTTTGTTGATGAAATTCGAGTTAATATATAGGAGAAAAAAATGATTAAATTGATACTAAGTTTCGTGGTTGTTATGCTTTCATTGCGTGGTTATTCGGAACCATTGATATCACTTTCAGGGTCGGTTTTGTCTGGATCAAGTTTGTATGATCAATCGACATACAAATCGTTCAATGGTCAGTTTGATACGGCTGCAAATCTGGACGTTGATGTTGAATTTTCAAAAAATGTCTCCGTAATGACGGAGTTAAACTTTGGTGGCGCTGAAAATATGACTGGTTTTTCTGATGGAGTGACTTTGGGGGGGATTTTAGTTACCATTATTCCAAGCAATGAAATATCGTTAATTGGTGAGCGCTACACTCATATTTTATTGGGGAACAATACCATTCCATTTGGGCAATTTGCCGAAGACCAAACAAACAATGCAAGTCTTTCAAGTCAATTCATGTTTAATGACCTAGGCTATGCGTTTTTATCCAATGGGTCAAATGTTAACAGCTTTAGCGCTACTGGGGCAGGGCTATCACTTCAAGTGGGGCCAAAGGCTCACTTTGCAGAAGATGATATCTCAAATGTGGACATTATGGTTTTTAATGGTGTTAATAATTTGGATAGCAATGAAGATCAAGGGTTTGGTGTTGCGCTGCGTGTTAAAACCCCAGAGCTTCCATCGCAAACGGTTGTTGGGATGTCTTACTTGGCTGCAAACGAATTAAGAAAGCCTGACACCCATACCAGGGCCAATATACGAGCCGTGATGATGGATGCGTCGACATCAGTTGCCTCATTTGATTTTGGGGGTTACTTATTGGTTGGCCATTTCAATGATGGTGATAGTCTCACCAAAGATACGGCCACGATTTTAATGGGGCAAGTATCTCGAAACATTAATCGATTAACATTTGCTGGACGATATTCAATATATCGACCAGAGCACTATACAGGCAATGGTGGCGGATCGCGAGCGTTTCCTGAAAATGTTGGCTTTGCAACATTAACCTCAGGTGATGTTGAGATTACGCGTGTGCAATTATCTGCTATGCTTGAATTGGAAAAAGATGTAAGGTTTCATAATGAAATTTTATTTGATACCTATGGTGAAAACCGTGAGCAATACAACACAGTTGGGTTTTTATCGTATGTTTCTGTCGATTTCTAAACCGTCAAGGTCGTGATTTTAGGTTAGGTGTGAGATGTGAATGTGAAGGGTGTCGCCTGGAACAACTTTCTGTTTGAACAGTACTTTTTTTACTGACTCAATATGAGCCTGATAACCAGTCGTCATTGGGTTCACCCGAATGGTTGCCCCCTTTATGTCACAAACAGGGGTGCGATTGGATTTCATAATAAGGGCATTGCATGTTAAGTGATCTGGTGAGCTTCCTGCATTACAGTGGTGGTTCACATAGTGGGTCATGGCATCTTCGAGCATTTGCCATTGGCATATGCCCATCATCACAGGGTTACCTGGGAAATGGCCACGAATGAGGGGGTGATCCAATGGGTATTGGTACGAGTACACTGACGATTCATTGGTTGTGAGGTTGCACGTGTCAACAAATGTCATTTTTGGCTGTTTGAATGCATATGGTGTCACTGGCTCGCCGGGGACTGTCAATGCAGACTCAATATTGTTTGGAAGGGACAGTGATTGAAGGTTATTCGTGGTTTCAGATGAGCCAGAGGAGTCGTAATATGCCATCAGCTGGGCCTGAGCAATTGCGCCGCTTTCATTTTGAAGGTGGCAGCTGTATTTATAAAAGCCATGTTTGCCGCTAATTTTTTTGGTGTGCCCTTTAATGGTAAATGCAGCATCAAAACATGCGCCAGTGAGTGAAAAATTGGTGATTCCCGCAAAGTAAGCAAATGACCCCTTGGGTATTTTACCCGCGCTAACAATGCATGCTAACGCTGATGCCTCTGCTAAAACAGATGGGGGAACCAATGCTTTTTCATTAAGGTTTGTTAAAAAAATATCGCGGTTTAAATCGTCATCTTTATTTATAGTAAGTTCAAATTGAGATTCGTCTTCAAAAACTGTGCACGAATCAAGCAAGAGGTTCTGGTGCCTGTGTGGGATTCGCTCAGCAATATCGGGTATGCATAATGTCATAAATCAATCGTAATTTTTCGGCGTAGTTTTTTCAATGCTTCATTTAACAATCGGGAGACATGCATTTGAGACAATGCCAGACGATCAGCAATTTCTTTTTGAGTTAACCCCTCATAAAACCGAAGGTAGACAAGCTTTTTTTCGCGCTCGTTAAGGTTTCCCAATGCATTTTTTAGCATTTCTTTGTTTAGGAAGTTATCGTCCTTAGCATCTGTTCCAATGTTGTCAATCAATGAGAATTTCTCGTTGGAGGATTTGTTTTTATTGGTTTGGATGGGTTTGTCAAGGGATATTACGCGAAATGATTGCCCAGCCTCCATGGATTCTAGTACGTCTTCTTCACTTAGGTTGAGGTCAGATGCAATTTCTGATGTGGTTGGAAAACGGTCCAATTCTTGAGATTTAATTTTAATGTATTGCCGAATTTTTGAATATTGCTCCTGAAGTTTTCTAGGTAGCTTTACAATACGACTTTTATCTCGAATATAGTGTCGAATTTCACCAATAACATTTGAACTCGCGTATGTTGAGAAGGCAATGTTTCTGGATGTGTCGAAAGTGTCTAGTGATTTTAAGAGACCAATGGAGCCAACTTGGATGAGATCTGGAACATCATCAATATTAAAGGATAATTTTCGTGCAATAAATTCTATCAGCGGTTTGTAGGCTACCAGAATGTCTTCTTTCAAAGTGTCATTTTTGGTTTTCACATATTCTTTTACTAAGTTTTCTCTTTCTTGGGGCACGTTGATCTTCTTAAATGTGGAGTGATTATCTGAAAGAATACCATAAAGATAAACCAAAAGCTACTTTCAATGAGGGGGGCTTAGGCTCATTTATTTACTTGCAATTGATATATTTTAGTCCGAATGTTTTACTAACCATATGGGTGTTTTTTATGCTTGACCAATCAAAAACATATGCCTTTGACTCCCGGCGAATTGTTCCTGGGAATGCATTTATTTGCTTGCCAAATGCTGATGGGCATGTTGAGTCCGCATTAAAAAACGGGGCGACGGAAGTCATTCGCTTAAGCCGACCAGAATTTGCAATGGCTGCGCATTCATATTTTGGGTATCCAACTGAGCGAGTCTGCATGGTTGGCATTACTGGAACCAATGGAAAAACATCTGTAGCGGCATTTACCGCACAACTGCTTCGCTCACTTGGGCATAAAGTTCTTGTGATAGGCACGCTCCATTCCTCGTTAACAACCCCGGAGGCATGGGATGCTTTAAAAAAAATTAAAGATCATGCTGATGATGGGGGAACCCATGTGGTAATGGAAGTGTCATCCCACGGGATTGACCAGCATCGAATTGATGGCTTTAATTTTGATATCAAATGCTTAACAAATATTACCCAAGACCATTTGGACTATCACGGCACTTTTGAACGGTACAAGCAAACCAAATTGTCGTTCATGACCAACTGGCCAGGGCAGTCCGTGTATTTGTCAGATGTTATTCAAATTGATGCGTCAATGATTCCTCAGTTGAGAGGGGCGTTTCATATTCAAAATGCGAGCATGGCGTTGCACATTTGTGCAACACTTGGTGAGTCTATGGCACAGTTGCGCTCCCATTTAGCGGACTTAATTGCCCCCTTGGGCAGGTTTCAATCAATTGATGTTGGCCAGCCATTCGAGGTGGTGGTTGACTTTGCCCATACCCCAGATGCCTTAGAGCACGTATTGGTGGATGCTGTCGCAATAGTGAATCAAGACCGGTCCAGGGTGCGCTTGGTTATGGGGTGTGGCGGGGAGAGAGACAGATCCAAGCGAAAAAAAATGGGGCGCATTGCTGAACAGTATGCAGAGCATGTGTATTTAACGGCAGATAATTCAAGGTCTGAACTGACACATGAGATTGTGGCCGATATTGCGTCTGGAATGCGCACAACCACAGCCGTTAATCCCAATTGGTTTGACCGGCGACATGCAATTTCACGAGCAATTAACGATGCTAAGCCACAGGACATTATTCTGGTTGTTGGTAAGGGGCATGAAACAATGCAACATTGCAATGGGTTTTCTTATGGATTTAATGATGCAGATATTGCTTACAGTGAGTTAATTCGGCAGGGGCATTGCCAGTGTACTCCAAGTTGGGGTGTGAATTCCCCAGATGGGGACGTGTTATTTATTTCAAAGAAAACAGGTGGGGAGCTTGCATTGGATGGGTACCCGTTGAAACGAACGTTGCCAGCCCCATCAAATTCAAAAATTCGTGAATACATGAGCAAGCTGAAGGGGGCTAAGGTGATTGTTTTAGAGTCCAATAAACGCTTGTCAATGGCTGGGATAATCATGTGCGCCCTTCGGTCTGTGGGAAGGGGGCATGGGTATTGGTTTAATGAGCAACATTCGTTGCAATACAACTTGATTGGCTTGACGTTGATTGAGCAAACGGACGATCCGATTATCATTTCCGTAGGCATGAAATTTATTAGAAATGCACGTCAGATTGTGCAACATGTTGCCCCGAACGATATTGTGATCGGGGATATATTGAACGATGATGGGTTTGTTGAATCCCATCATATAAGTGCAATAAGGCGAGCCATCGAGCAACCGGGGCAAATGGAATGGTGGTATTCCAGTGAACTCATAGATGTTGCCGACCAAATTGAGCGAATTCCTTGTGCATCAGCGTTAAAAGTGCAATCGGATTGTTGGGTTGATTATATTCATGGCGCAACGGAACAGTTAATGAATAAGTTGGGCTTGTTTTTGCATTCGCCACG
Organism: Candidatus Margulisiibacteriota bacterium; assembly: GCA_016779165.1. Lineage (GTDB taxonomy): Bacteria > Margulisbacteria > Marinamargulisbacteria > UBA817 > UBA817 > UBA817. Next base: position 30,123 of record JADHOE010000007.1, read on the forward strand.
TAGAATTGTGCAAAATCAATTAATGGCCCTGGGGTGGCTTTCAAAAGTGGTCATTTCGGAGACGGACACCCCAGTGTATGTGGTTGATTGGGTTGGCGATATAACGGATGCCCGTCAAAAAATGGCGTATTTTGTAGCAAATGCTCCCGTGGTGTTTTGTTTTTACAAGATGCCAAGTGGTGTTCGTAATGATTTGGTTAACATCAATTGTATTGGGCATTCATATCAATTTGTTGACATTGAAGATAAGCGGGGGCTTACAGAATCAATGCGGGTAAATTCGGGCTCGGTCCATGTTATATGGCAAATGGTGAATAATGTGCCGGAGCTAATGGAGGCAATCTGATGCTATGGGCTGCATGGGGAATTGGTCAGGTGCTGGGGCATTGGTTTAGCATAAAATGGTTTCGATCCCAATCGCTAAATCAACGCATATATGAAGACTCTCCGGCATCGCACCAAGAAAAAGCAGGTACCCCAACCATGGGGGGCGTGGTGCTGTTTGGTGGCTTTTTTATTGGCGCGGTATTGCTTGGGGAATGGACAGTTTCTACCCTTTGGGTGGTTGCTACAAGCGCTTGTTTTTGGGGGATTGGTTTTGTTGATGACGCAATATCGTTGAAAAAAAAATCAAATAAAGGCCTTAGTGCTCGAGTCAAGTTTATGGCACAACTTGGTGGGTCTTTGGTCATGATGGTTCTCTACCATTTGTACATAATGCCCGTTGGATTCTCATTGGGTGCTTGGTATGTGTTTATTTTAATTGGCACATCAAATGCCACCAATTTAACCGACGGGCTGGATGGGTTGCTTGGGACCATGATGCTGATTTCTTTGTTTGGAATGTCAATGCTTGGTTCATTGTGGTTGCCAGCAGAGGTTCAGCTCATTTACATTATGATGGCCTCAATTTTATTTTTTTTGGTATTTAATTGGCACCCTGCAAAAATATTCATGGGTGATGTTGGCTCATTAATGCTGGGTGGTTTCTTAGCCAGTTTGGCCATTGTGAGTGGCAAATGGTCAATGCTGATTGGGTTTGGGGCCATTTATGCAATTGAAACCTTAAGTGTGATTGCACAGGTTGCGTGGTTTAAGCTGCATAAAACGCGCATTTTTTTAATGAGCCCCCTTCATCACCATTTTGAGCTAATGGGGATGGGGAATGGAGCGGTTCTTTTAATCTTTGGTTTGCTACAGTTGGTATTTGTGTGGTTGCAACTGCAATGACACGTGTGGCAGTGTTGGGCGATGGCGTGACAGCAAGTGCTATTCGATGGTTTGTTGGCCAGTGCTCCCACTATGAATTGTCCGATGTTCCGGAAGCAGATTTGGTTGTTACCAGCCCTGGAATACCGCCTAAAAACTGGCCAAATGTACCAGTAGACATTATTTCAGATATTGAATTTGCATATCGGGTTTTAAAAAAAGAATATCACCTTACGTTTATTGGTGTTACAGGAACAAATGGCAAAACCACTGTAGCGTCTGGCATTGCTCAAGCATTGGATGTTGATGCGTATGGAAATATTGGGACTCCCTTAATTCGCATGCTGCCCCCCCCCCTAGAAACACGATATGCGGTGCTTGAATTAAGCAGTTACCAGCTGTATTCATCCCCAACCTTGCACTGCGACATTGCCATCATTTTAAATGTTGAACCGGATCATTTGGAGTGGCATGGCACGTTTGATGCATATAAGCAGGCAAAAAAATGCATTGTTAAGAGTAGAAATCAGCGGTTATATGTGCCCAAAACTATGGCGGTTGAGCTAAATGAGCATTCAGATGTTCAAATCATTGAGCATCTGACAGCCCCCAATTGGCCACAGTTTAATGGGCCGCACAATCAACTCAATGCCGCAGTGATTCAAGATGTGGCAATGCACTGTGGTGCTTCAAAAGTGCTTGTGAATGATCGCATGAAGAGGTATGCATTGCCAAAGTTTCGGTGCGAGCCAATTGCATCGCCGTTTCCCATGACAATTATCAATGATTCAAAGGCTACCAACCCATCAGCAACATTGGCAGCCATTAGCAGTACACCTGGAGACAAGGTGCTGATACTAAGTGGAGAGCCTAAGTTTGACTATGATGCAGATTGGATGCGTGAGATCTTGAGCAATTGCAAGGTAGTGTATGCAACTGGCGGGTTAAGTCAAAATAGGCATGTGTTTCCCGAAGAATTCTGGCCACAGCTGGTGTTTTACTCACACTTAAAAGATGCGGTTTTGGATGCGTTGAAACATGCGGTGGGAGGCACGCTTTTATTTTCTCCATCGGCAGCAAGTTTTGATGAGTTTTCCAATTACATGGAGCGAGGGCATGCCTTTAATGCGTACATTAATCGTGCAATCTAAGCGACACTTCATTGATTGGTGGTTGTTTGTGCCAATGGTATTGTTGCTGATTATTGGCTACATTATGGTATTTTCAACGACATCATTTAAGGGGTTGTCTGAATTCAATGATGCGTATTATTTTATAAAGCGGCATTCGTTTTTCTTGATGGGTGGGATGGCCCTGTTTTTTATTGGGGCTGCACTGCCAACTAAAAAAATTAAGCATGGAGCGCTAATCGGTTATGCCTTATCCATTGGCTTGCTTTTGGTAACACTGATTCCCAGCATTGGGGTTCAGATTGGTGGGGCTAGTCGATGGTTAAATGTGTTCGGGTTTCAATTTCAGCCCGTGGAAGTTGCAAAGTTTTGGTGGGTGATTGCGGTTAGTGTTGTGCTATCCAAAAAAAGCAATCAAATTGTGACGTTTCTAAAGCGCGTGCCAACAAATAAAAAGAACGACAACAAACAAGCGCATCGGCCGAAAAGTTGGGTTCAGGTGGTCTTAAATGGTGTGTTGCCCGTTGTTATTGTTATGATTATTCCAATTTTTTGCATGATGCTTCAACCGGATTTGGGAAATGCAATATTAACCATGTCGGTGGGGCTATCATTATTGCTAATATCATCCGTTCCTATGGTGGTATTGGTTGTGGCAGCCATGGTATCTATTGGCATGGTTGCTTATTCTATTTTTACGCATGATTACCAAATGCAACGTATTGAATCGTTTTTAAACCCCTGGCTGGACCCATTGGGAACAAACTACCACATCATACAATCGTTTACAGCCATTGGCTCGGGCGGATGGTGGGGGTTTGGTATTGGCGAGTCCCGGTTGAAGTACTTTTATTTGCCATTGCATTATTCAGATTTTATTTTTTCGATTTTATGCGAAGAAGGGGGATTGTTTTTAGCGGTTGTGGTTATTATGGTATTCTCAGCCTTATTTGTTCGAGGCATTCAAATTTCATTAAAGCACCCACGATATTCGTTTGAGCAATTTGCGGCATTGGCGTTGACGCTGTTTTTAATTGGTCAGGCGATTATAAACATCTGTGTGGTCATTGGGTTGTTTCCAATTACAGGCATACCCTTAACATTTATTAGTTATGGCGGATCATCGCTGTTATCATCGATGTTTTGCTTGGGCGTTCTTAATGGAATGGGGAGGGGGGTATGATTTTGGTTGCATCTGGCGCGACCGGGGGACATTTGTACCCTGCCATTGCAATTATTGATGGATGCACCCATCCGGCTTTTTTTGTCGTGCCTCGAAACATGCCTGCCACACGCATTTTAACCGCCCATGGCATGCCTTTTTCTGTGATTTCGTTTTCTATTCGTCGCCCAATACCTTGCCTGGTGGCATTGGTGAAGATGGTGCGGCTTATGGTAAAAAAAAGACCAAAGGTAGTGCTGGCAATGGGTGGGGGGATATGTGTGCCATTTTCAGTCATTGCTTGGGTGATGCGAATTCCTATTATTTCGTTTGAACAAAATGCAATACCGGGCAGATCAACACGGTTGATTCAGTTTTTTTCAAGTACGATTGTGACTGCATTTGAAGGTGCAAGTGAATCGTTGTATCGAAAATCCATTGTGAGGTGCCTTGGAAACCCAATCCGGCTGCGGTACCCAAGTGAAGACATGTTGCCCAAGGAATGGTCGCAAATGAAGGGGAAGCTCTTGGCAATTATTGGGGGAAGCCAAGGCGCAATGGCTTTAAATCAGTTTGTTTATCAGCATCGGCATCGAATCATGCACAATGGGTACCATGTGCTTCATATTACTGGCCCAAATTTGGACTCAGAAGCGCCATCTTTTGGGGGAGAGATATTGGATGATAAAGTCTACCTTCCAATTGAATATTTAACTAATATGACGCCACTATACGAAAAAGCCAGCATGGTATTATGTCGAGCCGGCGCAACCACGTTGGCTGAACTTGATATGGTGGGGACCCCAAGCGTTTTGGTGCCCTACCCTTATGCAATGGATAATCACCAGGTTGCAAATGCACAAGCCTTTTGCAAGAGCCATAATAGCCACATGATTTTAGAGCCAGACTTGTGTATTGACCGTGTTTTAGCAGCTTTTGATGCCCTTGAAAAATCACACAAAGCATTTAATGCGCGATCAACAGATAATGTGAATGCAAGCATTTGTGCATTGGTAAAAACTTATTTAGAATAAAGCTTATGTTAAATGCAGCTGTTATTGGATTGGGAAATATGGGCAGGCACCATGCCCGTGCATATCTAAGTTTGCCAGGGGTTTGTTTAATTGCTGCCTGTGATGCTGATAAGCAATGCGTTGATGACGTCATTGGATCCAAAAATGTTGCCTATTACCCAAATGTGGACGATATGCTGAACAATGAAGCCTTGGACCTGGTGAGTGTGTGTGTGCCTACATCAGCTCATTTTTCAGTAGCGAAAGCATGTTTGGAGCATGGGGTGTCGGTATTGGTTGAAAAGCCAATCGCACAAACCGTTGACCAGGCCAATCAGTTGATTGCCTGTGCCGCTACGCATGATCTGGTATTAACAGTGGGGCACATAGAGCGGTTTAACCCAGCCATATTAAAGGCCAAAGGCCTTATAGTGTCGGGTAAACTGGGTGAGGTTCACACCATTCAAAGCAAGCGTTATGGCCCGTTTCCTAAGCAAATTAAAGATGCAGATGTGTTGGTGGATGTTGCGGTTCATGATATTGATATTGTTCAGTTTTTAGTAGCTGCACCATTAAGTAATACGCAAGTCATGACCCGTCATATTCATAGCAAAAATCGAGCTGATTATGGTCACTTAATATTGCAATTTGAAAATGGATTAACGGCAAATATTCATGTGAGTTGGGCATTGCCGTATAAGCAAAGAGTGGTGGAGATTATTGGTGATAAGGGCATTGCAATTGTTGATTGCATGGCCCAATCCATTGTGTATTACAACGTTGATATTAAGAAGAGCCAAGACGGTATTTATTTGCCCAGCTCTGAGCCTGAAATTATTGATATTGAAAAGAAAGAGCCAATCATTGAAGAATGTCGAGCATTTGTAGACGCCGTTTTAAATAAAACCCCTCCATTTATTTGCCCAAAGGATGCCACACAAGCATTGGCGCTTGCATTGGGCGCGCCACATTGATTGTTTTTTAATAATCCTCGACATTATCTGGGACTATCGATAGAATAATTTTGTACTGTTTCATGGTATAAAATTTAAAGATTCAGGAGGAGCACTTGTTTTTATTCACATCAGAATCTGTGTCCAGTGGTCACCCAGATAAACTATGTGATCAATTATCAGATGCTTTGCTAGACGCGTTTTTGTCGCAAGATCCTTTATCGCGAGTGGCTGTTGAATGCTTTATAACTACAGGGCTCGTTGTGGTTGGTGGCGAGGTTACATCAGGGGCTCAAGTGGACATTCAGGCGGTTGTTCGAAAAAAACTAAAAGATATTGGCTACACCCACCCTGACATTGGCCTGGATGCCAATTCCTGCGCAGTATTGGTTGTTCTTAACAAACAGTCTCCGGACATTGCTCAAGGGGTTAATGAGAATGACGGTGATTTTCAAGAGCAAGGTGCGGGTGATCAAGGTCTAACCTTTGGTTATGCGTGCAACCAAACCAATGAGTACATGCCTTTGCCAATTGTTTTGTCTCATAAATTGATGCAAGCATTGGCAAATGCTAGACATGAAAATGTGATGACTTACCTTCGCCCAGATGCCAAAGCTCAAGTAACGGTAAAGTACGATGAGAATCGTAAGCCATTGGCGGTATCTGCAATCGTGATTTCAACACAACATCACCCCAGTGTGAGTCAAGAGCAAATTAGAAGTGATATTAATAAATACATTATTGATGCGGTGATTCCATCCAATTTGCTTCCTGAAACCCCAACCATTTATATTAACCCAACGGGGCGATTTGTTGTTGGTGGCCCAAAAGGGGATGCGGGGTTAACCGGACGGAAAATTATTGTGGATACGTATGGTGGGTGGGTGCCGCATGGTGGCGGTGCTTTTTCTGGTAAAGATCCATCCAAAATAGACCGTTCTGCCGCATACATGGGGCGTTATATAGCCAAGAACTGTGTGGCGGCTGGCTTGTGTGATGAGATGGAAATACAAATTGCATACGCCATTGGTGTTGCGGCACCAGTATCCGTTAAAGTTAATACCTTTGGAACATCTGAGCTTAGTAATGACACACTTTTAAGCATTATCAATGAGACATTTGGGCTGAAGCCCAAGGAAATTATTCAATCTTTAAACTTGTTACAGCCAATTTATGAAAAAACAGCTGTTTATGGTCATTTTGGGCGTTCAGATATTGAGTTTCCTTGGGAATCCTTGAACAAGGTAAATCAATTAATCGAATGCAAGAAGAAACAATTGGCAAAAGCCTAACATTTAGCGATTTTTTAAGAGCGGAGGAGGAAAGGTCCCCTAACGATATTTCAACTCAGTTGGTATCGTTTCTTTCAGCGCGTAACTTAACTGTATCTGTGATTGAATCTGTAACAGGTGGTGGTATTTCTCATGAGTTGGTTCAGGTTCCCGGGTGTTCAGATGTTTTTTTAGGTGGGGTTGTTGCGTATCATTCCCGTTTAAAAGTAAGTCATGGGTTGGTTGCACCCAAGACAATGGCTGAGCATGGTGTGGTGAGTGCCATGGTGACACAGGAAATGGCAGCGGGCATTAAACAAGTTACTAAATCCGATATCTCAATGGCCTCCAATGGGTTTGCTGGGCCAACCAATGGTGCCTTTTCTTCGGATCAGACAGGAACGGTTTTTTTATCTTGGAATATTCGTGATAAGATAAAAAAGACAAAGCGCTACAAAATTGAAGGGGGGCGGCAAGATGTGATCAAGACATCGGTATATATTGCGCTATCAATGTGTTTAAGATATTTAAAAAATGAATCAAGAAAGGATTAGTTATTATGGACGAAAATAAAAAAAAGGCATTGGCGATTGCCTTATCACAAATTGAAAAAAACTTTGGGAAAGGCTCCATCATGCGGTTGGGGGATTCTCCTCAATCATTTGGTATTGAAACGGTGTCAACTGGAGCATTATCCCTTAACCTGGCATTGGGCGGTGGCGGCTACCCAAAAGGAAGAATTACTGAAATTTATGGCCCTGAGTCATCAGGTAAAACCACACTGACGTTGCATGCGATAGCGGAAGCACAAAAAGGTGGCGGATCATGCGCATTTATCGATGTGGAGCATGCATTGGACCCTGTGTATGCGCAAAACCTCGGGGTAGACACCGATTCGCTGTTATTGTCCCAGCCAGATTACGGTGAGCAAGCATTGGAAATTGCCGAAACGTTGGTGCGTTCGGGATCTATTGATATGATTGTTATTGATTCAGTTGCTGCATTGGTCCCAAAGAATGAAATTGAAGGCGATATGGGGGATAGCCATGTTGGTCTTCAAGCTCGTTTAATGTCTCAGGCCTTACGTAAATTAACCGGTATTGTTAAGAAATCAAATTGTGTGGTTATTTTTGTAAACCAAGTCCGAGAAAAAATAGGGGTGATGTTTGGGAACCCTGAAGTGACACCTGGTGGAAGAGCCTTAAAATTTTATTCATCAGTTCGCATGGAAATTCGACGCATTGAATCCATAAAATCGGGTGTGGATGTGATTGGAAACAGGGTCCGAGTAAAAGTGGTTAAAAATAAAATTGCACCCCCATTTAAATTTACAGAGTTTGACATTGTATTTGGCCAAGGCATTTCTAAGGAAGGTGATTTGCTTGACTTAGGGTGTAATTTTGGTGTGATTGAAAAAAGTGGAACATGGTTTTCGTGCAAAAAAGAGCGCATGGGGCAAGGGCGAGAGGCTGCAAAATTGTATTTAAAAGAATCAGCACAGCTGTCGGCAGATGTTGAGAAAGAAGTCAAAGAAAAAGTGGCCCAATTAAAGTCTGGCCAACAAAAGAAGGAAGGGTAACCTATGGAAATTATTATTGGCCTATCGTGCCTGCTAGTAGCGAGTGTGGGGGTTATTATTGTTCAAGCCAATCGAATCAGTAAGATAAAGTTGGCAAAACTAAAATCTGAAACCATTATTAAAGAGGCCAACCGCCAGGCCGATAAGTTGCTTAAAGATTCCAGGTACCAGGCAGAAAAAGAATCAAAGAATGCTATGCGCCGTGCTGATGATGACATTGCATTTAAAAAGAGACAATTAAAAGAAATTGAATCAGAAGTAAATCAAAAAAAACAGCGCATTAACCAACAACGAAAAGAGGTTGAGGGGTTACAGGCGCAGTTTGAAGAAAAACTTGCTGGGGTGAAAGAGCTTCGAGATAAGCAACAGGATGTGTTGAATGAGCTGTTTAAAAAGCTTGAAACTGTTGCCTCTTTGACTCAAGAGGAAGCTGAGCGTTCCTTGCTTTCTCATGTTGAAATGGTTGCAAAAAAACGGGCGGGGTTACTGATTAAACAAACGGAAGCTCAGGCACGAAAGGTAGCCAAACAAAAAAGCACTGAAATCGTTTTGGAAGCCATTCAGAAGCTGGGTGTTGAAACCGTCAGTTCGAATACAACATCTGTTGTATCGTTACCTGACGATGAAATGAAGGGGCGAATTATTGGTAAGGAGGGGAGAAATATTCGTGCATTTGAAACGGCGTCTGGTGTGGACGTTGTGATAGACGATACGCCAAATGGGGTTATTCTTTCTTGTTTTGACCCTATACGTAGAGAAACTGCCCGAATTGCACTTGATAAATTGGTGAATGATGGGCGAATTAATCCCGCTAGAATTGAGGATGCACTAACCAAGGCCGATGAGGAAATTCAGGCAGTAATTAAGCAAAAGGGTGAGCAAGCCGCTGATGTGTTGGGCCTGGAGTTTGATCCATACATTGTTGAAATGTTGGGTCGATTGAATTACAGAACAAGTTATGGCCAAAACATTTTGGACCATTCGATTGAATGTGCAAAAATCGCCGGCATTATTGCTGACCGATTACGGGTGGATGTTGAATTGGCCAAACGCGGGGCTGTGTTGCACGATATTGGTAAGGCCATTGATTTTGTTCAAGAAGGGTCCCACGATGATTTAGGGGCTGAAATCTGTCGAAAGTATGGCGAGTCGAACGAGGTTATTAACTGCATTATGGCGCATCATGAAGATGAGGAGCCGGATACCGTTGAGGCCATTATCGTGAAGGTGGCCGATGCATTGTCATCAGCTCGTCCAGGTGCGAGAAAAGAATCGGTTGAGCTGTATTTAAAACGATTAGAAAATTTAGAGAAAATCGCCCTGGAATTTGATGGCGTTGATAAAGTCTATGCCATTCAAGCGGGGCGTGAAGTTCGTGTGTTGGTTCGGCCAGAAGATGTGTCAGATGATGGCGTTCATAAATTGTCTCAAGATATTGCCGAGCGCATTGAGAGAGAAATGGACTACCCAGGCGAAGTACGTGTCAATTTGGTAAGAGAAACAAGAGCAGTATCCATTGCCCACTAACTCAACATTCAATATTTTATGTTTAGGGGATATCGTTGGCCACCCCGGTCGAGCGATTCTTCAAAAAAAGTTGGGCGATATTGTTACTGAATTTGATATTGACTTTATTGTTGCAAATATTGAGAATTCAGCAGCTGGGTTTGGCTTTAATTCAAAGCTGTACAATGAGTTTGTTCTTATGAACATGGATGCTTTTACATCGGGCAACCACGTGTATTCAAAGCGCGAGGTGATGGACAAGTTTAGTGTGTTTGACCGGTTGGTTCGCCCAATTAATTTCCCAGATGCGCATCCTGGAAAAGGGCTTCGGGTATTTGAAAAACATGGAAAGCGAATTGCTGTTATTAATGCCATTGGACGTGTGTTTATGCCACAGCTTCCACATTGCCCATTTGAACAAATGGACGTGGCATTAAATCAGCTTGAGGCTGATATTACCATATTGGATTTTCACGCCGAGACGACATCTGAAAAACAAGCCTTGGGCTGGTATTTAAACAATCGAGTGACCGTGATGTTTGGTACCCATACCCACGTTCAAACCAGCGATGCACGGTTGCTATCAAAAAATACCGCCTATATTACGGATGTTGGCATGTGTGGCGCCTATGATTCTGTGATTGGCATGGATAAAGACATTTCAGTTGATAAATTTATTACCCAATTGCCAGCACGCCATCAGCCAGTTAAGCAGCCAAATGAATATTGCATTGGGGCCTTGGTTACACGGGTTAACCTAAGCAATAATTCAGTGTCGTCAGTTCAGTCAATTCATCGGGTTTACAATGAAACAGATTAAAGTTGAACAACTGATCAAGTCGTATAAAGGGCGTCGAGTGGTGAATGAATTGTCCCTAACTGTGAATCAGGGTGAGGTTGTTGGCCTTTTAGGCCCAAACGGTGCCGGAAAGACCACCACATTTTACATGATTGTTGGTCTGGTTCGCCCAAATAGTGGGGATGTTTTTTTGAACCAGAAAAATGTAACCAGTATGCCGATGTTTAAGCGTGCACGGTTGGGGTTGGGGTACTTGCCCCAGGAGCCATCTATTTTTAAAAAACTTACGGTTGAAGAAAATTTAAGGCTATTATTGGAGGTTGTGGAGCCAATTCCGCCAGATCAATTCGAAAGCCGCATCAACGAACTTATCCTTGATCTTGGATTAAATCATGTGCGACATTCCAAAGGGTTTCAGTTATCGGGAGGAGAAAAAAGACGGGTTGAAATTGCCCGGTCCTTGTCGTTGAACCCATCATTTATTTTGTTGGATGAGCCGTTTGCGGGTGTGGACCCTATTGCTGTATCAGAGATTCAAGGAATTATTACCTCTTTAAAAGAAAAAGGCATTGGTGTAATTATTACGGATCATAATGTGCGAGAAACGCTGTCAATAACAGACCGGTCATACATTATTCATCAAGGGGAGATTTTATTTAGTGGCTCACCCAAAGAAATTGCATCGAGCGAGATTGCGAAAAAGTATTACTTAGGGGAATCTTTTGAATTAAATACATGAAGCTGCTGGATTCTTATTTAATTAAAGAAATTATTTTCCCTTTCATTTTTGGAATTGCTGCGTTTACATCAATCATTGCTGGAAGCACATTGATTTTCCAGTTAGTATCCCAAGCAATGAAGTATGGGTTTGGGGTGCTGAGTACTATCCAATTATTCATTTATAAGTTGCCTGCGGTTATTTCACTTACCTTGCCAATGGCCTTGTTGTTGGCAACAATTTTAGTGATTGGGCGGTTGAGCTCAGATTTAGAAATTTTAGCCCTTCGATCAGCAGGTGTTGGCATGTTTCGGATTATGATTCCAATATTATCCGTGGGGTTGGCCATTAGTTTGGGGAATATTTTATTCAATGAATCAGTGGTGCCCCGTGCCAATTATTATGCTGAAGTATTATTAAATAATTTAAAAAAAACAAATATATCGATTCGTGAAAATGTTAATTTGACGCAATACGATGACAAAGGGTTTCCGTTGCGAATTATTAATGTGCGAGAAGTAAACGAAAAAACATTGCAAGACATTACCATAGCGGAATACGAAAGCGGGCGGTTGGCCCGTGTTATTCGGGCGGAATATGGCAATTGGGATGCCATTGGCGGCTGGGTATTTAATAATGGGGTTATGCACGTATTATTGGAGCAATCATCACAAGATTTAATGGTGATTCATTTTGAAAAGGAAATTATTAATTTGTCGCTAAATTTATTGGATTTTACCACAAGGAAACAATCCCATGATGAAATGAATGCGCGTGAATTAATGGCATTCATACAAAAAGAAGCGTTGCTTGGAAAAAATGTGAATGAGATGTTAATACAGTATTATTTGAAATTTGCCTTACCTTTTGCTTGTTTGATATTTACCATGATTGGCGCGGCGATTAGTTTTCAGCCTCACCGCCGATCATCTGCAATGGGAATGGGGCTAAGCATTATTATTATATTGGGGTATTACATTATTTATTCGTTTGGATTGGTATTGGGGATTAACAGCATTATCCCACCCCTAATAGCGGCTTGGATCCCGAATATTATTGTGGGTACATTTAGCTTGTATTTGTTGAACCGGGTGTCCAATCAATAGACCGAATGCAACGGATAGGGCGTAAAATTCATTTGAATTATATGCCTAAATTAATTAAAATGGTGCGGTGGTTTTAGCTGTTTTTAGTATCCATTATCAATCCGCAGATATTCGTTTGCTTGAAAAAGTGTCAGCGAATAAGGATGATATGACATTTTATTTGAATGGCCTGCTAGGGGAGCTTTTCTTTAATGAGATGACCATTATTTCAACATGCAACCGAACAGAATGGGTGTTTGTGACCCCGGATCCAAAAAAGGCTGTGGATATGTTGGTTCGAACGATCAAGACGAAAACCCATATCTCGTGTTCAGTGTTGCATAAAATTGGGGAGTTGCACATTGGACCTGATGCACTTACCCATTTGTTTGAATTGGCCTCTGGACTAAAATCCATGGTCTTGGGTGAAAATGAAATATTATCTCAAATTAAATTTGGGCACTCATTTTGTATGGAATTTGGTGCAACAGGCGCCTTATTAAATAAGATTTTTCAATCCATCATTGCAACGGGAAAGCTGGTTCGTTCTAGTACGAATATCTCAAAGGGTGCACATTCGGTTAGCTCAATTGCCATTGATGCCATTCATCAGAAGAACCCCAACTTTTTAAATGAGCCCATACTCCTTATTGGTGCAGGAAGCATGGTTCAGCGGGCGTTGGCAAAGTTGGCCTCGATGGGGCACAAATACGTGTTTGTCTCCAATCGGACCATGAGCCGGGTGGAACATTTGGCGCATGCATTTGACCACGTCACCGTAATGCCTTATGCATCAATAAAAAAACGACTTCATGAATTTTCAACCATTTACATTGCCATTAGCTCAAAAAGCCTGATGATAAATCGTCAAGATATTCAGCATTTAAGGCAAGAGATTGTTTTGGTAGACTTGGGGATACCTCGAAATATTGACCCTGAATGTGGGCGGTTGGACCATGCAACATTAATTTCGATACCGGAGCTTGAATCTGTATCAAACGCCACATTATCTGCCCGCGCGGATGATATTCCTAATGTCCGCGTGATTATCCAAGATGCAATTGCTGATATCAAGCGTTGGGAAGACTACCGGCAGCAGCCCGTAAAATCGTGGAAAATCACCGCCCAATACGCATAGGCACTCGTGGCTCAGCACTTGCAAAAGTGCAAGCAAAGCGCGTCCAGGCGTTATTTAAATTAAAAGGCATTGACTCATCAATTCATGTGATTCAAACCACTGGGGATTTGAAAACGGATCCAATTCATTTGCTTGGAGGGAAAGGGGTCTTTGTTAAAGACATTGAAGCAGCATTAATGCATCATGACATTGATATAGCGGTACATTCCTTTAAAGACATCACCGCAACACCTGAAACAGGCTTGGTGTACAGTGGGTTCCTTATGGAAGAGCGTTCAACTGATGCCATTATTTTGTTTACTGACAGTGATATTCACAAACAGCCAGCCCGTCTGGGCACTGGCAGTTTGAGGCGAAAGGCATTGTGTGACCATTTGTACCCAAACGTAACCTGCATTCCAATGCGAGGAAACATTGATACTCGCATAAAAAATGCCAAGGCACTAAATTATGATGGGGTAATATTATCAACGGCGGGGCTTCAGCGGTTAAAATTGGACCATTTAATATCCCATGAGCTTGACCCACGGGCGTTTATTCCAGCACCTGGGCAAGGGATGTTGGCCTTGCAGGCCCGATGCAATGACAATAACAGTATTAATGCCATTAACGGCATTGTTAACCAACATGATCAGGCCATTGGGCGCCACTATTTTGAATTGTTGAAAGGCGTTGAGTTTAATTGCAATGTCCCCTTGGGTGCTCAGATAATTAACCAGGAATGGCACGTTTTTTTAGGCGCCAATGGGCCCCAGTATTTTCGGCACCCGCTGGCCGATACCATGGGCGTGATTAAGCGAGTTAAAGTGGCTGCCCATGCGTAAAACACAGGTGTATTTAATTGGCGCAGGTGCTGGGGATCCAGAGTTAATTACACAAAAAGCCTGCCGTGCATTACAGTTAGTGGATGTGGTGCTGTATGATTACTTGGTGCACCCAAACATTGTGATGATGGCGACTCGGGCACAAAAAATTTGTGTTGGTAAAAAAAAGGGCGCACATTCTACCCAGCAACCCAACATTAATGCGTTGTTGGTGTCGCATGCAAAAAAAGGCCACATTGTTGCTCGATTGAAGGGGGGGGACCCCATGATTTTTGGGCGATGCGGCGAAGAAATGGCGGCATTATTTTCTGAAGGCATACCGTATGAAATTATTCCTGGCATAACGTCTGCAATTTCGGCACCCACATATGCCGGTATCCCAATTACGCATCGGGATTGTTCACATAGTGTGGCGTTTGTTACGGCTACACGGGCAAATGATATTGAAACCATTGCGTTTCCCAATGCAGATACCTTGGTGATGATGATGTCACTGTTGCGGTTGCCCAGCATTATAGCGCGGCTTGCAGAGGTGCGCCCCTTGGATACCCCCGTTGCTATTATTGAGTCTGGAACATACGCAAGCGAAAAAATAGTCACTGGCACACTTGAAACCATAGTGGGGTTGCAAGAATCGGCACAGTTGAAGCCCCCAGCGTTGATTGTTGTTGGCAAGGTGGTTGATCTTCGTTCCCAATGCCGTTGGCGGGATCATTTGCCATTGCGCCATCAGCGTTTTGTTATATTTCGGCCACCCCATCAACAATCAGCGTTGGTCGATGGCTTGTCGTTGTGGGGGGCAGAAGTGGTTACCCTTTCATTAAATCATATTGTGCCTGCCCCTGATTGTTTGGCACCTGTGGATTTGACGGCAATTACATGGCTGGTATTTACCAGTGATAATGGTGTTCGCGCGTTTTTTTCCGGTTTATTGAATAAACAGTGTGATATTCGTTCGTGCAAGAATGCTCGAATTCTTGCCATTGGGCCAAAAACAAAGGCTGCCTTGATGGCGCATGGGGTAACACCAGATCTTATGCCAGAGGTTGCCACCAGCGACGGTGTGATTGCGACATTAAAACAAACACTATCAACCCGTGACCATGTGCTGATTCCGACATCGTCAGAGGCGGATGATGCATTGCTTGACTTAAGAACAACGGGTGCAACAGTGACCAAAATTGTTGGGTATGCCAATCATGCGCCGAACGATATTCAAGTGATGCTGGATTGGATTAAACAAAGCGATACAATGATATTTATGAACGCAGCATCGGTTAAACGATTGCATGCGCATTACCCTAAAATGAGCGAGCATTTGGCCATAAGCATTGGGCCAAAGACAACTGCGGAACTTCAGCGTTGCGGTGTTGATCAGGTGCTAGAATCCAAGGAGGCATCAATCGATGGGGTAATTGATATTGCCTTGGCGCATGAATGGGCTGGCACTAAACCAAATGGGCATGATAAAGTAGGGGCATGAAAACAACCATTTCGGCGTTTGACGAAGCAAGTGATGTTCTGGTTGGTGGGGTCAATAGCCCCGTTCGGGCATACAATAGTGTGGGCGGGGAGCCGGTATTCTTATCATCAGGCAAGGGCGCGAACGTAACCAGCATTGATGGTAAATCATATATTGATTATGTGCTATCTTATGGCCCATTATTGGCGGGACATGCGCCAGATAGTCTTATTGCAGATGTCCATAATACCTTAATTAAAGGAACAACCTTTGGGGCCCCAACAAAAAAAGAAACTGCATTGGCAAAATCGATTCGACGTTTTTTTCCATCTTGCGAGAAAATTCGCTTGGTAAATTCTGGTACAGAAGCGACCATGAGCGCGATTCGTCTTGCAAGAGGGGCAACCAAGCGCGATATTATTATTAAATTTGATGGCCATTACCATGGCCATGTGGATGCATTATTGGTGGCTGCGGGGTCTGGTGGGTTGACGCTTGGTAAGCCCAGCAGTTCAGGGATCCCTGACGATGTAACAAAAAATACACGAGTTTTGCCCTTCAATAACACCACTGCCATTGTTGAGTGTTTTAAAGAAGAAGGGAATCGGATTGCGGCCATTATTATGGAGCCAGTGTGTGGGAATATGGGGGTTGTGTTGCCTGATGCATCGTTTTTAGATGCATGTGTCGCCCAGTGCAAGGCACATGGCGCATTGTTGATTTTTGATGAAGTGATGACAGGTTTTCGTGCGGGTAAGCATGGTGCTCAAGGGGTTTACAATGTCACCCCTGACATTACATGCCTTGGAAAAGTCATTGGTGGCGGCTTGCCATGTGCGGCCTATGGTGGCAGGGCGGACATCATGAACC
>JADHOE010000034.1 GCA_016779165.1 Candidatus Margulisiibacteriota bacterium
ATCTCGTTGAAACGTAAACCCTCGATCCGATTGATCAATTTGATACGACGACACACCCAAATCAAACAGCACATGGGTTGGTGTTATGCACCGTTCATTAAGCGCAGTTGGTATGGACGAAAATGTAGCCTGTATAATATCAACATTTGGAAAGCCTTGGCAGCGTTGCTTTGATACGTCAATGGCCATCGGATCTTTATCAAACCCAATGTAGTGCACGTTTGGATACGAATTAAGAATGGCGGTTGCATGCCCAGCAAACCCAAGCGTTGCATCAACAACAATTGCATTGTTATTTAAATTAAAATTAGATAAAAGATGCGGCACCAACACTGGTTGATGGAATGTCTTGAAATCCATGATTAAATCATTGTATCATTAGATTATATTTCATTAAAATTTTCATTTAAAGGGTAACTCTATGCGTAAATTCACACTATACCAAGCCTCTCGTCATACTGGAATTTCAAGATACAAACTTGAACAAGCCATTGATTCTGGGCACCTAAAAATATTTGAAGGCAAAGGAAATGTTAAGTGTTACATTCACGAATCAGATTTAACACAATTCATAGAAAAACATGCGGATCAGTACCGACGTTTTTCTTACCCAAACGAACAAAAGCAACCATTTGTATCTGATGAAATTCATCAATACATCGATAACTATGAAAAGCTAATTCAAGAAAAAGATCGCGTGATCTCTCTACTGGAATTTCAAAATCAAAAGTTGATGCCTCTAACAGAAAAAAATGAATCATCAACCATAAAAATTCATGAACTTCGGGCAATTGCATCAAAAGCAATCAATCACTTACCAAACGATAAACCCAATTTAATTTCTGATTTAAAGCAGCAATTGGATCGTATTTAACGAATCTATTTAATTATTGAACTTCAATCATTCGTATGGAGTTGGTGCCCCCCGGCCGCCCCAATGGGTAACCTGCGGTAACCACCGCAATGTCGCCGGCTTGAACAATATTTAATGCTTTTGCATCTTCTAGCGACATTTGAATCATGGCGCCCCAGGAGACAATATCTTCAAATTTTTTCTTCATTAGTAATGGAATAACCCCACGGTACAAGGCCATTTTTCGAACCACTTGAAGGTTATCCGTCGGCGCTAAAATAGGGATGCTTGGATTTAATTTTGAAGAAATTAATGCCGTGTTCCCAGAACTGGTAAACGCAATCATTACATGGGCACTTATTTCTTCGCTAATTTGATCAGCGGCTTTACAAAATGTTGTTGCTGCAGATTTTACCTGGAACACACGTTTCACCTGACTGTATTTTGATTTTTTCAACTCCGCCAAGTGCTTGTCGGATGCCTCGCAAATGCGACGCATGGTTTGCACAACCTCGATTGGAAAGTCACCCACAGCTGTTTCCGCGGATAACATGACCCCATCACATCGGTCGTAAATGGCATTTGCAATGTCGGACACTTCGGCCCGTGTTGCGGTTGGTTTTGTTACCATACTTTCCAACATTTGCGTTGCAACAATCACAGGCGTTGTCAAACGATTGCATTCTCGAATGGTCCGCTTTTGAATTTCAGGCACCTTTTCAAGCCCAACCTCAACCCCCAAGTCACCACGGGCAACCATAACCACATCTGACACCTGTGCAATCTCAACCACATTTTCCACCGCAGTTCGCCGTTCTATTTTTGAAATAATACCGATATGCGGTGCGCTTGAGTCGCTTATAATTTGCCGAAGCTCATTAACATCATCTGGCTTTGATACGAACGATAACGCAATGTAATCAACCCCATATTCAATGGCTGATTGAATATCCTCGCGATCTTTCTTGGTAATTGCCGATACAGAAATGGTGGATAATGGCAAATTCACCCCTTTATGGTTGCTCACCTTTCCACCTTGTGTCACACGACAATTTAAGGTGTCATCTGTAATTGACTCAATAAACAAACGGATGTTGCCATCATCAATAAATATGGGCTCCCCTTCATTTAAATCTTTAATAATCTCTGGTGTGGTTAACCCGCAATAATCCGAAGTACCAATCACGTCTTTCTCTGAGCGAATGGTGAACGCTTGCCCCGTTTCTAAAACAACACCATTGTTCTCAAATGCCCCAACCCGTATTTTTGGACCCTGAAGATCGAAAAAAATGGCCGTGTGTTTTTTTAAATGATCCGAAACATCCCGAACCAACTGAATGTCTTTTTTTACCGCTTCTTTTTCGCGATAATGCGAGCCATTCAATCGAATAACATCCACCCCTTCCTGAAGGATTCGTTTCAACACATCTGGTTGATTGGTCGATGGGCCCAAGGTTGCAATTATTTTTGTTCGTTTCATGATTGGTATGTCCTTATTATATAATCAAAAATATCCTCTTGCACAGGTTGAATGGAAAGCCGAGTGCCTTTTTTAACCAGCAGCATGTCATTTAAGTTGGGGTCTGATTTTAAAACCTCTAGAGGAATCATGTTCTTAAATTTAGAACGAAATGCCACGTCAACCATGAACCAGCGAGGGTTTTCTTTCGTTGATTTTGGATCATAATATGGCGATGCATCGTCCCATGAAAAATGATCCGGATATGCGTCTGAAGCAATAACAGCCAAACCAACAATTCCAGGGGGGCTTGCATTTGAATGATAAATAATAACATCATCTCCAATGCGCATATCGCGCATCATAAAGTTTCTGGCTTGGTAGTTTCGAATGCCTTCCCAATGGGTTGTTTTTTCTGCCATTAACCGATCAATGGAGTACGTGGATGGCTCTGTTTTCATCAACCATTTTTTGGATTTCATCTGCCATTATGGTAGCATATTCTTACATTCATTACACTAAAAAAGAGGATCCCATGGAATTTAATACAATTGAGGCAGCAACCAACCATTTTAACGCATTGGTTGAGCAACAAATGAAACGTATTGCCGACATATCTGCCAACAGTGAGTGGGTAGACTACACAACAAAAAAAATCATCCGCATTGGCATATGTTGGGGCGATGGCATTGGGGAGCACATATCCAATCAAGCGGAACGTGTTCTTCGGCATGTTTGCCAGGCAGACATTCGTGACACTCGCATTCAAATATCCCCCATTAAGGGGTTAACCATCGAAAATAGAGCGGCACATAAAACAGCCATTCCCGACGACGTACTGGCTGAAATAAAGCAATGCGATGTCATATTAAAGGGCCCCACCACTACCCCACAAAAGGGAGACCAATGGCCAAATATTGAATCTGCCAATGTCGCCATGCGGCGTGAACTGGATTTATTTGCCTGTGTTCGCCCTGTTCGAGTGCCAGATAAAGGCATCGATTGGACTTTTTTTAGAGAAAATACCGAAGGGGCGTATATGCTAGGCTCAAAAGGTGTTGATTTTAGAGACTTCAGCATTGATTTTAAAGTTATTTCAAATGCTGGTGCCGATCGTATTATTCGGTTGGCCTTTGACTATGCAAAAGCCAATGGCAAACGAAAAGTAAGTATCGTAACAAAATCAAATGTTATTAAATCCAGCGATGGGCGATTTTCAGAACGCGCCATGCGCATTGCCAAAGAGTATGAACCCTATGGTATCTCCTGTGATGAATGGTACATCGATATCATGGCCGCTAAGCTGTTGGACGAAAATCGCCAACGCGAGTTTGAGGTATTCGTAATGCCAAATTTATACGGTGATATTTTGACCGATGAAGCCAGTCAAATACAGGGCGGGGTTGGCACTGCAGGAAGTGCCAATATTGGCACCCGTTACGCCATGTTTGAGGCGGTACATGGCTCTGCACCGCGCATGGTAACAGAAGGTCGGGCGCAATATGCCGATCCATCATCCATGATCAAAGCCAGCGCCATGCTACTTCGGCACATTGGCTTTGGGATAAAAGCAGATGCTATTGAATATGCCTTGGATGCCTGTGTCAAAGACGATGCACTTCGAATAACTGGGCATTCAAATGGTGTTTCGGCTGAAGCCTTTACAAATGCGTTGATTGAACGCATGCCAACACCCACCTAATCATCCCCCATCAACCGTTTATGTTTGTGGTTAATTTGTGGTTGATGGCAATTGAACGGCATTTTCAGTGGGCAAAGAGATATTTTTCGATTCAAGGTCCGATGCCGTAATGCGTCGAATACGATTAATAATCACCGGCTCAAGCGGAACGTTTTGATACTGATCAAAATTCCCAACAGGCACAGATTTAATGGCTTGCATAACCGAAATCCCTTCGATAACTCGTCCAAATACACAGTACCCAGGGTTGGCTTCAGATGCAAAGTTTAAGAATGTGTTATTTGCAACATTAATGTAAAACTGGCTGGTTGCGCTGTGGGGGTCATTTGTCCGTGCCATTGCAATGGTACCAACAACATTGCTTAACCCATTGCTTGACTCATTCATAATTGGTTTTTTTGTGTCTTTTTTAGTCATGTCTTTGGAAAACCCACCCCCTTGAATCATGAACCCATTAATCACGCGATGAAATATGGTTTCATCATAAAAGCCTTCGTCAACATAACTCAAAAAGTTTTTAACGGTAGCAGGCGCCTTTTCTGCATTTAACTCTATAATCATTGCCCCATAGTTTGTAGAAATTTCAACCAAAGGCATCCCTTTCGCATTGGTTGAACACGATAACCCAAACACACAAAACAAAAAGATCATTATTTTTTTCATAATTTACGCCTCAATTAATGTTGATGATATTCTCATGATATCAGAAAACACATCCGGTTTTAAACTGGCGCCCCCAACCAATGCACCATCAATGCTGGGCATGCTCAACAAGCCTTCACAATTGCTGGCATTAACAGACCCTCCGTACAATACTGGGGATTTATTATCGACATGTTGTTTAATGAATGCGTGCGCATCATTGGCCT
This sequence comes from Candidatus Margulisiibacteriota bacterium, assembly GCA_016779165.1. Lineage (GTDB taxonomy): Bacteria > Margulisbacteria > Marinamargulisbacteria > UBA817 > UBA817 > UBA817. The sequence continues at coordinate 4,884 of JADHOE010000034.1, forward strand.
GCTCAGGGGTGGCTGTTTCTCCGGTGCCGATGGCCCACACGGGCTCGTAGGCAATAATGATTGGGTTGGGCTGCGATGACAAAACACTCAACTGGTCCACTATGACCGATTCAAATTGACCAGATTGTCGTTGCTCAATGGTTTCACCAACGCATAAAATTGGCGTTAATCCTGCATCATGGCACTGGCGTAACTGCGCCTTAATGTCGGCATTTGTTTCCCCAAAAATATGGCGTCGCTCAGAATGACCAACAATCGCATACTCAGCACCACAACTTTTTACCATTGCAGCAGAGTGCCCCCCCGTGTATGCGCCTTCGGAGTGCTCAGACACATGTTGGCAACCAATGTGCCCCCAGGTTAACGACCCCTGCAGCATCGTTAAGTAACAATGAGCCGGGCAAACAATGAGCGACACATCCTGTTCAAGCGCTTGGGATTGATTAATTTTATCAATCCAATCCACCACTTGATCTTTGACCAAATTCATTTTCCAGTTGGCTGCAATAATGGGCCCCATAAAAACCTCCTAAATAAACATGCTTAACAATGCAATCATAGCAACAAATTTCATTATAATCACCCCGCTAGGCCCCAGAACCCACTGAAAATAGTGCACATACAAGTAGGCTTGGTTGAGCCCACTAAATGCAGAGGTATTTTGCCCGCCAAATCGCCCTGACTTCATGCGGTCAACCGCCACTTCAACACTGTCTGAAAATAGCGACCAAAAGAAACTTTGGTGACACACCATGATAAAAATACCCATAAGAACACCATAAAAGCCATTTATTGGCATGGCAATGTACGTTATGCAAAGCGCAAGCAACATCCATACCCCTGGCAGGGTTATTGTTTTTAATGCATTTAATGAATGAGCATCCGACAATTTAAACATGTTCGGGTGCGATTTATTTTCAACTTCTATTTGAACAATATCTGACAACTGGCGCTTAACCTCTTGATGCGTGACCAGTAATGCTCGGTAGGTCCCACTAATGGATATGGCGTAGAACACAATCATGCACACAATGCCCAACCCAATGCCGAATACAATATCGCTCAAGGCGATACTGTCTAAAAACCGACTGAGTGACAATGCCGAAATTAACACAGCGCTGCTGGATAACAACCCTGATGCAGATGAATAAGAGTTTCCTATAGCGATTGATGAGTGTACCAATTTTTTTAATCGGGACACAATCGACTGATTCATTGGGTTATCTTCATACTCAACAATATCAACCACCTGACTAGCAAAAATTGAAAATACATGAATACTGCACCCAATGACAGCAATGGACAATGCATACACAACCACCATTAAAATTCCAATCACCTCTAAGGCACTGTAAATTTGAAAAAATACCACCATAAGCAACAAAATAAACGCCGCATTTCCAACCAACCCATTAAAAAAAGACGATATTAACACATGCGCGGCACCATGCTGCGCCTGCTTGCAAATAAACTGAATGGGCGGATGATAAAATGAGGTTAAGTAATTGGTAAAAAAAGCAATGGCCAACATGCCCAAAAGGGCGCCACCCATTGCAAACAATAAAAATGGCAACCCATTGATTTGTGAGGTAAATGCACACATCAGTGCAAATGAACTACCAATCATGATATACCCAGTTTCTAAAAATAAATTGCTGGACCGACGCCTAAGCCAAACAAACCCCATGGAAAACACCATTGATATTGCTGTAGAAACAACAACGGCGAGCACCCATTGGACCTCGGGAAACCTTAAAAAATCCACCAATGTTTGGGTCTCAACAATGCCCTGAATATAAATAAAGCATGCTGCAATGGCAATAAACCACGACCCAAAAATATCCAAATAAAAACCGCCAATGCTTGCAATGATATGCCCCGATTTAATTAAAATATCAGCAGGGTGTGTTAACACCGAGCGTTCCTGGTGTTGATTCGGATGATTTAATGCTGTTGCTCGATAAGCACCACCGGCACACCGGTAGTAAAACGATACCACCAACAATGCAAAGGCGGCAGATAGTAACCCAAAAATATCAAACCATACCAGGCAAAAGAATAACCCAGTGGCAAACGCCCCAAAAAAAGAAAAGGTTTGGAAAAACCCCGCAAAGATTAATGGCTTGAGAATGCGATTCAAGGCATAGGGTGGCTGACATAGAATGCTAGACAATGCATGAGGAAAGCTTTTAATCATAGTGTACGTTGTTAGTGAAAACACTATAAAGGGCACATTAAACGCCATCAGCAAGTGCCATGATATGGGCTGTTGCTGAATCATAAAAAGTGCAATATACAATGCATTTCCAACCCCTAATACTTGCATAAAAATAATGAGTACCCGCCGGGTGAATTGATCCAAGGATTGAGAAAATAGCTGCACAAACGATTCAATAATCGCAGGCCCAAATTGTTTTTTTAAGCATCGAATAAATATGAGCATGGCACAGACAATCATGGTCAAGCCAATGCCCCCAAGCATGGTAAAAAATATCATTTTGCACCCTTCAAGCGTATGTTTGCATACGATTCTAACATGCTTTCTAAATTTTGGTCAGACGCACTTGCGTGGTCCAGCACCCCCTCTGTATGCAATACGGCCCGATAAAACTTATGTTTAATCGCCGCTTCGTTTGCGGCACCTTCTTCAATGTCATTCAAGGATTCAACAAGCGCATCAAATAGGGCCTGGCTTTCTTGTTGCATTTGCGCCGTGGATTGCACCACTTTTAAAAAATCATATGCCATGTGCATTTTTTGATACGATTGTTTTAAGTGATTAAATCCATGAATCAGTTTCGCGGATTGAATATGCATGGCGGACCCACGAACCACAATCGATGCATTGATCATATTAAAGGTATTAAACATGCCCCCAAACCGTGGTTTTTTGGATTGCGCATACTTTGCAAACACGCGCATCTTACCATAATCATTTGAAAACAATTCCACCAACATATCGTGTTCTAAAATGGGCCGAGAATGAATAACAATCGCTGTGGTTACCATAACAATAAATTAAAGATGACCACGGCCAAGGAAAAGTAAATCACCTGGCCAATGACATCCAGTGCCGTCGAAATAAAGGGGGCTGATGCCACCGCTGGATCAATGTTAAATTGGTTCAAAACAACTGGTAACGAAGACCCCAAGCATGTGGCCACCGTCATGTTTAAAAAAATAGCCAGCCCAATGCAGAGTGCCATTGCAAATGAATGGGCCATTAAAAAGACCGCTCCACCCACCACTCCACCAATGGTTGCCCCAATAAGCCCACCCAACGCAACCTCGCGACCGATGGTTTTAATTGATGATGCCATTTGCCCCATGGCCAATGCCCGTACCACAATGGTGGCTGACTGATTGCCAATATTGCCACCCAAACCCATTAACAATGGAACAAAGCTTAAAATAAACGGCAATGCCATTTGGCCAGCAGATAAACGTTCAGAATAAAACAACATAATAAACGATGCCGCCATGCCACCAATAATGGTAACAAACAACCAGGGCAAGCGATGCCCCAACGCATACCCAATTGGACCGTCCAATAATTTATTCGAATGAATATCCCCTGACGCCCCTGACAACTTCAGCATGTCTTCGCTGGCCTCTTCAACAACAACATCCACCACATCATCAATGGTTATTACACCCAACACAATGCCAAGATCATCGACAACCGGTAAAATTATGGATCGGTACTTTTGAAACACTCGCGCCACATCCTCCTGATCCGTGTTGACATGCACCGTAATTGGGTTGTTGTTTCGAATGTCTTTGATGCGTTTATCGGGGTTGGCCAGCAGCAATTTTCTAAGGCTGATCACCCCCTGAATTTGCTGGTGCTGGTTCACAATAAACAAATGAAAAGACGCATCGTGTTCAATGGGGGCAAGCGTTCGGTACATGCTCAATGCATCTTGAACCGTGAGTCGTTCAGGAATCGACACAAATGCAGTGGTCATTAATGCACCAGCACTTCCTTCAGGGTAATTCAACAACCGATTCAACTCAATTTGATCCTGCACATCCATTTTACTTAAAATATCCTGGGCTTTGGGTTCATCCTGATCCAACAATGCCTCAAGTAAATCCACCCCATCGTCTTTGTCCATTTTTTCGATGAGCTGGGCAGCATTTTCAACTTTAAATTTCTGAATAATGGCCATTTGAGATTCAACATCCATTTCTTCAAAAATATCCACCGTTTTATCGGTTAAAATTCGGCTAAAAAATGAGATTTTCCGTTCCACAGGCAACCCACACAATGCTTCTGCAATATCCGCTTCATGGTATTTATGAAACAGCAAATTAAACTGATGTTGATTGCCCTGTTTAATGAGCCGTTCAAGTAAATTCAGCAATCGGTCGTTGGCGTCCATGCGTTTAATTCTAGGGGTGCAACAATTTTAGAGTCAACTTAAATTACGGAACAATGGCAAACTTTGTGCGCCCAATGAGCCGGTTGCGATCATCAAAAATGTACATCAAGTACAGCCCAGCAGAAACATCGTAATAATTAAACGCCGATGCATCAAAGGTCAGGTGATTGGTGCCTGCTCTTGCGCCTTCCCCACCTTCTATTAAAAACCGCGTAAAGACGCGATGCCCAAACATGTCATAAATTTGAATGGTAATGCTTGATGGCTTATTTAACACATACTGCAACCGTGCACCCTCCCTTAAGCGCATGGGGTTTGGGTGAAATAAAATTTGCCCGTATACCATCCCTGTTGATTCGTGCAATAACGACAATTTGTTTGCCAAGCTCAGTCGAGATGCAATATTAATGAAGGGATTGGCGTACTGACGAAACCCGACACGAAGCACAGAAATATGCCCGACATCCGGTTCCGATTGAAGGCCCAGCTTTCCAGGCACCAAATCAACGGCATTGGTATTTGAATACGTGCTGGTGGAATAACGCTTCAAGATAATGTCAGCATGACCCATACCGCACCAAAAAAACAATGCTGCAAAAATCACAATAAATTGAGGTATCATCACTTATTTATTCCCCATTTTTAACCAAATTAAACACTGCTCTATTTTCATTTTTTTGGATATTGTGTAGACTCTTGATTATGGTGAACGTAGCTCAGTTGGTAGAGCCCTGGATTGTGGTTCCAGTTGTCGTGGGTTCGAGCCCCATCGTTCACCCCATGCGCCCATGTTATTCGTAATTTCTGGCCCATCTGGGGTTGGTAAGGGCACATTAATTGATCGCTTGCTATCCGCCAACCCGCACTTAAGTTTGGCTGTATCGGCCACCACGCGTGCGCCACGAAACGGAGAAGCTCATGGTGAATCGTAT
>JADHOE010000008.1 GCA_016779165.1 Candidatus Margulisiibacteriota bacterium
TATTAAAATGCTTGTTTTTTAAGTATAGATATTCATATATTTTTTTAATAAACTCAAAATCCTCTGGCTCATCCAGCGTCCATCTATAGTGCGAATAATCATGCTGTGCACTATAGTTCAAACATTTGAACTTTGTTTTTGTTTCCCTAATATAAGGAGTAACATGTTCTCTTTCTATTGCTGATGTTGCATTATGATGTGCATTTTCTAGTGATTTATAGGTCATCACTTCCACATCTAACCCATCCGGGTATGTTGGCGGATTTGTATTCGACACATAATCAACATTATTTTCAACAAAGTCATCGTATACTTGCTTAATAACGCTCACATCGTGCAGTGGGCAATCGCCGGTTAGGCGAATAATTACCTGCGGTTGATGAGCCCCCATATTTGCTGCGTTATAATATCGATCTAACACATCCGTTGGATGCCCCTGATAACAATTAACACCTATTTTTTCACACGTTTTATAAATAATTTCATCTTGCTCTAAGTTGGTTGTTGCTACAATTAATTCATAACTCTGACCTAACTCTAATCTAGTAATCCTTTCTAGAATTAATTCTAATGCCCCCTTTTCATCAATAATTGGCATCATCATTTTTCCTGGTAAACGAGACGACCCCATTCGTGCTTGTATAATAATCTTAATCATCGCAGAAACCCTAGCTCCTCTTTAACCAAATTTCTCACAAACTTATTGTTTTTTCCACAATTGCGGCGAAACAATATAATCATTAAACCTGGCACCAATTATTTGACTTAGTTGTTCATTGAATATAAAGTCTCTAGCGTTTTTTAGACTATCACAATTATTTTTGAATTGATCAACACCTTGCTGGCCAATGACCAAGGGTAGGTTTAACGAATTTACAAAACTTAATGCCATAGATTCATTGGTCTGATTGGAATTTGATATGAGCGAATTCCATTCAGAGGATAACCCAAAAGATTCTGGAAGAATTTCTTTAGCATCATTTTCATTCATCAATAACAACCCCTGTAAAAAAACACTTCTTACAAAACATAAGGTATTATTTTTCTGAGCTAGTTCAAAAACTCCAGAGTCTATCATTCGATGATCCCACGCATTGCAAGGCACCTGAATAAAATCAATATCAGGATTCATTATTGCTTTTTTTGCAGCATCCACTGAATAGACAGATGCCCCTAAATATTTTAAAACACCTTCGTTTTTTAATTCTTTACTCGCGATTAAAATCACGTCCAAATGATTTAAATACATCTCGTCATGAATCATCATGCCCCATAATGGTACCCCTAAATTTTTTGCTGAAGTTTGAGCAGATGACTTTAATTGCTCTTTATTTTTAATATCAATATTAGCATCCCATTTGCTAATAATATGTATATGATGCTCTTTGTTATTGTTTTGCTCTAACCACTGACCGATGATTTCTTCAGAATTCCCATAGGCTTGGGCAGTATCAATTGTTGTTACCCCATTCTTTACTGCTTCATCCAAAATAGCAAATGCTTCTTTTTTGTTTGGTTGACCGGTTTGGTTTGTTATTCCGTAATTCATTCCTAGTTGCGCAGCACCTAATACAAACTGGGACACTTTTTCACCACGCCATTCAAAATATTTCATTTGCAAATCTCTTTTATTGCGTTTACTACGATTTCTACATCACCATCATCCATTAACGGAAACATCGGCAAACTTAACGCCTGTTTGTAATACGTTCGGCAATGGTCAAAATTCCCATTCACCTTAACATGGTCTATGTAATACGGTTGATCAACAATGGGAATATAATGCACCTGGGTCCCCACGCCTTTTTCTTTTAGCTGATGCATAACATCTGATCTTGTTTTACCAATTCGTTCAAAGTCAATTTGAACCACATACAAGTGGTACGAACACCAATGGTGGACTTGTTCTTTGATTGGCTTAATTAAATCAGAACCTGAAAAGGCTAAATCATACTGTTTGGCGATTTCACGACGACGCGTCACAAAACCGTCTAACTTTTTAAGTTGTGAACACCCCAGCGCGGCTTGAATGTCCGTCATTCTGTAATTAAAGCCCAATGTTTGCATCTCATAATACCAAGGCCCGGGATTCTGAGTTAGTTGATTGCTATCTTTTGTGACACCATGCGTTCGTAACATTAATAATTTCTGGTACATATCGCTAGAGTTTGTGGTAATCATGCCGCCTTCGCCTGTTGCAATGTGTTTTACTGGGTGAAAACTAAAGGTTGAACAATCGGAATAGTTGCAACTTCCAATTAAGCTTTTCCTATACGATGCACCCAGCGCATGACAAGAATCTTCAATCACCTTTAAGTTATGTTTTTTTGCAATCTGCTGAATTTTTTCTAAGTTCACTGGGAACCCTGCAAAATGAACAGGAATAATTGCCTTTGTATTTGTTGTGATTGCGGCTTCAATTTTTTCAGGGTCAATTCCAAATTGGTCCAATTCAATATCAACAAATACAGGTGTTGCTCCCACATATAAAATGGAATTAGATGTTGCCAAAAATGAGTTTGGCGTTGTTATAACTTCATCACCCGGCCCAATTCCTAACGCTAATAAAGATAACTGCAATGCAGCTGTTCCGTTGGACACAGCCACTGCGAACTTTGCACCAACTGTCTCTTTAAATGCATCTTCAAACTGACCAATCATTGGCCCTTGAGTTAAATAATCAGATGTTAATACATTTACAACTGCATCAACATCATCTTGATCAATGGTTTGTTTACCGTAGGGAAGGAACGTTTTCAATGTTGAATTCTTTATCGACATGTTGCGTAATTTCTTGCCGAATCTCGTCTACAGTTAAAAAATGTTCGTTGTCTTTCGAGTTATAACTAAACCCATAATCAATATCTTTTGCATCTGCATAATGTTTTTTAAATTTATTTTTTTGATCTTCATTCGCAGCCATTACAAACTTGTCCCCAATATCGATTGTGTTAAATGAATCATGCTCTGTAATCATTTCTTCGTGTAATTTTTCACCCGGGCGAATCCCAACAATTTCTTTTTTTGCTGTTGGAGATATCGCATTTGCAACATCCATGATTCGATACGATGGGATTTTTGGCACATATAATTCACCCCCAACACTATTTTGAAGGGCAAATAAAACCAGTTTAACACCATCTTCTAAGGAAATATTAAACCGTGTCATTCGTTCGTCTGTAATTGGTAATACCGATTCATTACGCTTTGATAAAAAGAATGGAATTACCGAGCCTCTTGATCCAATGACATTGCCATAACGAACCACAGAAAACCCTATATCTCGGTGCCCTTTGATGTTATTGGCCGCTAAAATTAATTTATCTGAACACAACTTTGTTGCACCATATAAATTAATAGGCGCTGCGGCTTTGTCTGTTGATAGTGCCACAACTTTAGCAACATTATTTTTTAACGCCGCTTGAACAATATTTTCGGCACCAAACACATTGGTTTTAATGGCTTCAAAGGGATTATACTCAGCAGCTACTACCTGCTTTAAAGCTGCCGCATGGATAATGTAATCAACATTTTCACAAGCCCTTATTAATCGATCGCCATCTCGAACATCGCCAATAAAGTATCGCATGCAATCATCATTAAATTCTTGCTGCATTTCAAACTGTTTTAATTCATCTCTTGAATATACAATTAATTTTTTAGGCGAATAATGATCTAAAATATACTTGATAAATGCCTTACCAAATGATCCGGTACCACCTGTAATTAGTATTGATTTATTATTTATCATAACATTTTCCTCATGACATAATAGAACAAGTACAGTTAACCCTCAAGGAATGGAGCCCAATAAACCCATCCGCGCCCGTAATCAAAATAATGCCTTTGCAACCTCTTTTTTAACGATCTCGCAAATCCTCCACCACCTTTGATCCAACCAAACCAATGCATGTCAGTACAACAGCACCCAATACACCAATCAATGCAAAAGTGTTTCTCCTGGGAAACACCGCCCCCAATGGCTCAACCGCCTCATCCAATGGCACAATTTGCAATTTATCGGAATCAATATTCAATTCGTCGTTTAAATTGATTAGGGCATTTAAATAGGCATCCAGCACTGGCAACAACACACTGGGGTTGGTGTACCGATACGTAATCACATGCACCCCTTCTTTCACGGTTAAGGTCACGTTTTTAGAAAACTTAAGCTGACCAACCATATGGTCCAAGCGCTTGTCTTCTGGAAGCCGACGCAACTCTGCATTGTCAAACCGATCATCGTAAAGCAACTGCTGAGCCACATAATGCTTGATGCGCCTGGAATTAAAAATTGGCGTCATGTAGCCGCTGTATTGGCCAGACGTCCCGCCATCAATTGAGGATAAAAACCCAAATTGCGCCATTAACCCGCCCGACACCATGGATGTGCTGGATTCAGGAACAAAAAAGGTTGTGCTTGCTTGGTACTGTTTGGGCAGCACCAATGAAAGCACCACTGCCACGACCAAGCCCATAATCGCTGAAACCACAAACCACCGCCAATGTGACACCATGTGGCGAATGTAAGGCAATAGGTCAATCTCATCGTCGATATAGCTTTGCTGAATGGAATTGCGTGAATCTGACATGGCTATTGAAGGGACTTCACCAAGGCAATGCTCGTTACCGCATTCGATACAATGGACGTAATGTTGGTTAAAAATTGCAGCCAGTTGAAACTAATCACCACACGCTCTGGCACATACACAATATCGCCAGGCTCTATCACGTTACTGTTTTGAAACACACGCCCCGAGGACTTAAAAATGTAAATGTTTCGTTTATCGGCGTACTTGCTAAAGCCACCCACATGGTGAATGTAATCATGCAACGAGTAACTGGGATTATGCGCAATCGAAATGCCTTGCTGCACCCCACCAATCAAATGCACGGATTCGGGGGCAGTCGGAATCGTTAAGGTATCGCCGTCTTGCACCCTAAAGTTATCTGCTGAGCCCACAAAATTGTCTCGATTCAAATCAATAATTACACGACCAGAAATGGCACCAACCTTTTTATCCAAATAATCCAAGGCCTCTTTCCTAGCGGTCATCATGATCCCCATCGATACCTGAGAGTCCATCGACAAATTACCCAAGTGGGTTTGGTCGTAAATAAACCGTTTTTGTTCGTCATCGACAACTTTTTTATGGCCAGCTTTATCTGATTCTTTGACCGATACCCGAGTAAATACAGCCCCTTTCACATAGGCAGAATCCGTGAACCCACCCGCACGTTGAATCACCTCCGCCAATCGGGTGCCCTTTGCGACTTTGTATTCCCCAGGGAACAACACCTCACCCGACAAGGTTATGGTGGCCATTTGATCTTTTAGACTATCTTTTTTAACACTTATCCGATCGCCAGCCGTTAATTGAAATGTTGCCATGTCTGATTGGTTTACATAATGCAATGCCGCTTTTTTACCAGACGACCGGGCAACTTCCACGGCATACATGCTGGCCATTGCCGTGGGCTTTGCCAACAAAATGGCATCAGACAAGGTCATCTTATCAAAGTATGTGTAATCGCCAGGCGACAATACCTCCCCAATGATTGAAATGCGTTGGGGCTCGATCAATTCACGTTGGTTGTAAATGGCCACCACATCTTGGTCTTGAATGCGAAACTCAGTATTGGTTAACTTGGTGCGAAGCAATTCTCGGTGGTCATCAGATGCGTAACGAAACACATGCACCGTTGGGTGAGTGTTTTCTTTTACCCCCTTCGCTTGCTTAAGCAATGCCCCCAAGGTTAAGCCATTGTTAAATGCCACTTTTCCGGGCACCTTCACATTGCCAAGAATGTTCACATAGCCATACGCAATGTTGGGTTTTTTGTTAATCATGATAATATCCCCATTGTTTGCCGGGGTTTCTGCTAATTTAGCCATCACAGCCGATCGTGACTGCCCTGAAATGCTTTTCACCTGACGAGAAAAACGACCATTAAACCCATTCACATACACATCATTTAAATACGCATTCATGGCAGGGCCACCCCCATAATTTACCACATCGGCCAAGGTCGTCTTGACGCCCAGCTCAAAAATACCAGGTGTGTTCACCGCCCCGCCAATGGCCACCGTTGGGCCAATGGCAGGGACAACAACCACATCCCCCTCGTTAAAATTCATTGCGGGCATGGCCTTGTCCGTTAACACATAGGAATACAAATCAATCTGTCGCTTTTTACCGTTTGGGCTCAACACCTTAATGTAACGCAACGAGCCAGACTTTTTTACGCCACCAGCCTTGCTTAGAACAGAAAACACCGATTCAAATTTATTCACTGAATAGGTGCCCGGTTGCCCCACATGCCCAGAAATCAGCACCATCACCGGCTTTAGTGCGTTTAACTTTAGTTGCGTATCAAAATTAACGTACCGCTTTTTAAGCGCATTTGTTACTTTTTTATTGGCCTCGCTTAATGTTAAACCGGCCACCACTATGGGCCCAATATTTGGAATAAAAATAGCCCCTTCATTATCCACCGATAGTTCCAATATTTGTTCTTTCTTACCGTAAATAAACAGGGTAAAAAAATCACCCGACTGCAACTGATAATTGCTGGGCGCCGCCGTATTGCCATTCGATTGATACTGATGCTTAAAAAAGTCATAGCCAAACTGACGAAGCGCCGGCGAGGCATTCACTGTAACCCCATGCATGACCTGAACCGCATGGTCGGTATCAACATCCCGGTAATCGCGCTCAATTGCAGACAAATTCAAGGATGGGGCACTGTCTTGTTCAGCAGCGTTGGCTTTAGGGGACTCCTCTTGGGGCTCATCAACCGTTTCAACACGTTCAATGCCTTGGTTGTCCAGCATCAATCCATCTATCGCATTTGAGTTTGATTGCGTTTGAGTTAAATACCGCTCAGCCAAAATGCGCTGCTGCGGCAATAACTGCTCCATATTTAACTGAGCGATGTTTGCTTGCCCAAGAACGGCCAATGGCAACATAAAAAGCATAACAATGGCATGAAAAAACATGCTCAAATAATAGCATGGCAATCCAAATATTGTAAAAAAAATAGACGAAACGTCAGTGTGCTGTTAATTCCAATTCATCCATAATCAGTTGAATGACCTGGGGTGAAATGGGTGTTTTTTCCACTTTGATTTCGCGGATCAACTCTTTTTTTTCGTCTGGAAGTTGATCCAATATAAATGACCGCTGTTCATCACTCACACGGTCCAACACACACGCCAATAATTGCGGGGGCTGCGTCTGAATCTTTTCAGCCAGTGTCATGGTTGTTTTTGGAGACACATCTTCTTTTAAGGGCTGAGGGGCACTCTTTACCACTGCAATGGGCTCAATCACAGGCTCATCCAAATCATCCGCCTCGTCTTTCGCCAATTTTCGGGCATCAACAGCCTCAAAAAATGTGGTCATGGCCGATGCAATATCCGCATTTGAAAGGTCCGAAAGCGATTCCAACGAAACCCCATTCAATTTAACCAGTTCTTGAGATGTCAACGACGCCAACACAGGGTACTTCAATTCATCCAATAACTCCACAATTAACCGTGCCTTTAATGTATTATCCATGGCTTATCCTTTGAGTAACGCTTTCAATTCATCCACCAAATGCTGGGCATCCTGGCTCGACATGGCCTTTAACTGAATTACGGAACCAAAATCGGCCTTGGTTTTCAAATCATTCACCACATCTTTCTCCGTTAACGGAACCACTTCTGGGGTTGCATCAATAAGTGTCGGTATATCCTCAGTCAATTCCTCGGGTGGCTCGGGGTCTTTTTTCTTTCGCTTAAACAGCTTTGGAATGCCAGCTAACACAGAAAAAATGCGTTGAATCACCGATTTTACTAAAAATGCAATCACCATTAATGTGGCCGTTATAACACATCCAATCCCCAATATTGGCCACAACCGAACCAAGCGGCCAAACTTATCGCCTACAGTATCCTTCGGTAAAACAATACTTTGCTGCACATCGTCCTTATCCAATGATGGCGTTCCTGCATCATCGCGTTTTGGCAAAAATCCGGCCTTTGATACGTGAATGGCATCGCGCGACTCCACATACCCAACCGCGCCCGCAACCGCTTGGGTAATCTGGTCTATTGTGGCGGCGTTTAAGTCCACTTCCTCAAACTGATCATCCACCACAACACTGGTTACAATTTGCTTAATATCTGGCGCACCCGTTTGACTTACCGAATTCAAATCAATGGTCACGGCTGTTTTAAAAGACCCCGCTGGCAATACCCCGCTCAATTGATTCAGCGCCTTTTTTTCTAGAACTGTTTCATAGTTGAATTTCAATTGAAACCAATCCACCACATCTTCAATGGCCGGAATAATCACCTTTCCGTTGCCAACATTCGCAATGGGTGCCTTCCCTGCCAATTCAATTTCCTCAATTTTTTTAGTCATTCGATCAAGAACCCCAGTGGACAATACCCGGCCTTCGGTATCAACGACTGATATATTGTCAGGCAAAAGATTTTCTACGGAACTGGACACCAACTGCATGATGGCATAAACGGTTTCATCGTTAATGTTCGCCCCATTTCTTCGCTTAATTAAAATCGAAGCCGTTACTGGGGGCTGAGTCACAGCAAACAATTTTGTTTCCGGAATAACAATCTCAACATACGCATAATCCACCACGTCGAATTCCATAATGGCCTTTTCCATCTCGCCAGATAAGGCACGTATCAACCGTATGCGCTTATCAAATTCAGTCACCCCCAAGTTGGAAGCTTCATCAAAGATTTCATACCCTTTAACCGCAGCGCTGGGCATCCCTTTAATGGCCAAAACGTGCTTTGCCTCGTCCAATTGATCTTGATCCACTTGCAAGTCGTATTGCTTACCGTTTTGCACCACATTGTAAGAAATATTCAGATAACTCAGTTCACGAACAATGGGGGCCAACTGTGTCCCTTCCAATTGCTTGTATAAATCAACATATTTTATTTTTTTCTTTTTCTTTTTTTCAGGCTTTTTGGTCACAATGGATGCACCATCAAATGTTGGTGATGTGGGCTGAGCCATTGCTTGGGGTTGTCCTTTCGGTACTGAGTCACCTTTAAATAAGAAAAACGAACTTGCAACAATTAAAACCACAGCACCACCAAGAATCACTTGGTTGCGTCTAGTGGATAGCAATGGCAAAATGCGATCTTTTATTCGAGTAATAAAGGATGGTGTCCCACCATCTTGAAATACAGGCTCGTCAGTTAAAAAATCACTATCCAATCCATCGTCGTCTAATGGTTCGTCAAGGTCATCTTCAAGGTTATTTTCTTCAGCCATAGTTTTAGTTTACACCTAAACTGGAATTTGTTGTATTTCTTTAAATGTTTGAACCGCGGATTGCACAATGGTTGTCACCATGGATACTGCCAAATTTAACTTTGCTGTTTCAAGAACAACTTCATCTTCAGACACCTCACCCTTCACAAACCCATCCATTAAATCGTTCACTTTAAACTCTTGGCGACTCACATTTTGCAACGACCGAATGGCATTGTCTAAAAATATTTGCAGTGGAACAATGGCAATATCCTTCGGGTTAGCGTTTCCCGCATTTTGAACAACACCTTGAGTCAACTGTGCCATACTGGCTTTATCAATTCGTTCAAGGGAGATTGTTTCGTTAAGGGTGGCCGTTCTCTTTTTTCGCTCTTTTACCAACCATTCATTGGTATCGGATTGCGCAGCCATGGCCGACGCTTCTTTAAACACCGAATTGAATTCGTCCAATAGGCCAGGGCTAAGCAACTGCTTGCCAATGGCTTGTTTTGCGGCGCCTTGTGCCTGTTGAACATGCTTAATATCGGCCATTACTTTAACAACTCCAATGTGTTTTGAAACATTTGACGAGACGATTTAAATGCCGTTGTATTGGCTTCATATAACAAATTTGCATAAGAAAGCGTGACCATCTCATCATTTAGTTCGAAGTTAGGCGTTCTAAGCACCCCATTTTCATCGGCAAACACATGCGATGGGTCCAATATTTGGCCAAATGGCGCATCCGATTCCATAATGCCAGCCGCACGAACCCCATCTTTATCTGGCACCACAACCACGTATTTTTTTCGGTAGGGCTCCCCCCTGTCCGTCATGTGGGTCGACACGTTTGCAATGTTCTCTGCAATGGTCCTTAACCTGTATTTTTGAACGAGCATTCCATTTCCAGCCACATTTAAGGCATCAATGGCACCTGTTTTAGCCCCAAGGCATACTATGGAGCACATCAAAAGCATTAATAATGGTTTCATTAGCCGCCCTTTCCCAAGGTCACCACCTTTTTGGTGATGCCAATTTTTGTACTTAATAACCGAACATAGGCACTATGTTTCAATCGAATTTTAGTTGATCGGACCATTTCATCATCCACATTCACAACATCCAACATGGACGAGTCCCCGTATAATCGAATCGCCTCCTGAATTTCATCTTCATAGCGAATGGGCCGAAATCCAGGGGTCGATGCATTTGCAATGTTGTATGCCGTTGCTTTCTGCTTCTTGTTCATATCGTAAATGGCATCCTCAAGACGAACGGAGGTTGAATCAAACAGTACATTTGAAATAATATTTTCGCCATGCACAACAGTTCCAAACATAACCAATACCACCGCCATAAACGTCATCTTACAATTCATTTTAATTTGTTTCTCTTTCTTTCACAATCATATCCATCGCCAACCATTCCACACACATTAGGTATTTAACAACTCTTTTAGCCGTAACAAAATACGATTATGATTCCGGCTAATGGTGGCCTCTGACCGATTCAACTCCACAGAAATCTCTTTCTGCGTTAGGCCTCGCCTATAAAATAGATCGATAAATGTCACGTCTTCCTTAGGCAAAGATAATACAACCTTGTTCAATAATTGAAATTCATCATTCATTTCGTATTCAGCATCAAGTGTTTGCTGATTATCTGGAATGTTATCGCCATGGGCATCCAACACCGTTTCCAACGATACCATATACGACGTGGCGGCTATGGACAGTAAGTTTTTGGGCACCACTGGCTTTTCACCGTGCTCTAAATTGCTATCAATGGCCTGAGATACACGCTCTTTTATTTGTTCAAGAAATTGATCATGTTGGCCGGATGATTTTGCCCGCCACTCTCGTCGGATTAAATCAAGCATTTCACCTCGCACTCGAATATTGGCATACGTTTTAAATTGAGTATCTTTCGATTGATCAAACCGCCGAAACGCTTTCAATAACCCCTCAAACCCAACGCTGTGCAAATCATTATAGTCAATGGTGGAGGGCAGCTTTTTCTTCGAAAATAAGCTAGAGGCTACGGCATCAACAATGTAAGCATGAGACTCCAACATCGCTTTCTCTTCATTGGATACGATTGGCTGAGAAGTAACCGCAGCATTCATTTTTTCTGGGTCAATCGGTTGCGCATCTACAGAGGCGTCAGGTTTAGTCAATGGCCATCACCCCAGTCAAATCAATAAAGTTTGAGTCCACCAGTTGATTGGCAAATTCATTAATCATCAATTGATTCACCATGCCATAATCTCTGGTATTTTCTTGGGAATAATATAAATGATTTGATTTAAACATCTGATTCAAAAATACCTCTTTAACAAAATAGGTTTGGAATTGTTTTTTAATCTGCTCCCGATCATCTGGGTCTGGGTCCGGCTCTTTAGTGGCCATGTAATTTAACAAATCATAATTCATTTGCACTTGGCCATGGATGCTCGAACAACAACCAACCCCAATCAGCAAACAAATAATACCCCATTTTTTCACATCAAATCACCTCGATGGTTGCAACCAACGCCCCAGCCTCTTCCATGGCTTGCAAAATGGATATCAAATCCCTTGTGTTTACACCAATGTCATTTAATACATCCACCAAACTTGATAACGAATTATCAGGCTTCATGTAATGCACCTTAGACGCCTCTTCTTTGACTTCAATCTCAGGAGCAGCATTCGGAATATCCGTATCATATTGGCTGGCGTTCTTACTGTTCTCAGCAATTCGTATTGAAATGCTGCCATGGGTAATGGCCACAGGCAATAATCGCACGTTTTCTCCAATCACCACCACACCAGTTTTGGAATTAACCACAACCTTTGAGGTTGACTCGGGCGTAATTTTAGTATTTTCAATTTTTTCAATAATATCCACATATGGCATTTCTGCCATCTCAGCAATTGGAATTTGAATGGATCCTGCGTCAATGGCCGCCACTTTCTTGAACCCATTGTTTTTTAACGCTTTGACAACTTTTGATGACATTGTAAAATCAGGCTTATTCAACACTAAGGTGACATTGAGTTGATCTTCTCGGGTAACTTTTACCACTTGCTCCACAATAGCGCCGTTTGGAACACGGCCAGAGGTTGTTTGATTTTTCTTATAATTTTCTCGACCGGATTTACCAGACACCCCACCCACCACAATTTGCCCTTGAGCAACCGCATACGTTTCAAAATCAGGCCCTTTCATGGGTGTCATTAGCAACGTTCCGCCAGACAAGCTTGTTGCATCGCCCAATGACGACACGCTCACATCCAACCGCTGGCCTGTTCTTGCGTACGGGGGAAGGTTCATGGTTACAATCACTGATGCCGCATTTCGTGATTTAAAATCATTTTTATCGGGAGTAATCCCCATTTTTTTTAGCAAATTTGTTAACGCCTTTTCGGTAAACACTGACCGTTGTGTATCGCCTGTATTTCGCAGCCCCACCACCAACCCATACCCAATCAACTGGTTATCCCTCGACTCAATCACCCTGGAAATGTCTTTCACACGAACCTTTGCCTCTTCACAAAAAGATACCCCCACCAACACCATCAATAAAATTACAACTTGCTTAATCATTAGAACACCCAATTAAAAAAATTTGATAAGACCCCTGGGGTTTGTTTTGAATTTACCACCCCTTTTCCTTTTAACGAAATATTAAATTGTGCAATTTGATGCGATTCAATGGTATTTTTTGAATTGATATCATCTGGGCGTACAATGCCAGATATTTGAATAATTTCAGAGTCATTATTGACATCCACCAACCGTTCACCACTAATCACCAAATGGCCATTGGGTAACACTTGCGTCACAACACAACTCACAATGGCTTCAACTTTGCTTTTTCGCGTGGTTTGCCCCACACCTGAATAATTATCGTTGCCACGAATGCTGTAATCTTGCATCTTCCTCATGGAATTGTTTTGATCAGTATCTAAGGAATACTGATCAAATGTATCAAAGAAGTTAGCCCCCACATTGGATTGCTTTCGTGTGGTTGTCCCTGCTTCTTGCACAGCCGTGGACTCTGCAGAAATCATGACAGTTACCAAATCTCCCACCTTAAACATGCGTTGATTATTCAACATTGATGTCGCGTTCGCTTTACTCCAAAGCGAATCCGCATGGGCAAATGAACCCAAAACCACCAAATTACAAACTAGAAATAATAACTGTTTTTTTATCATGCAACATCCCTAACAATACTTTGTTGTTTTTTTTTAATTGTAACTTAACATTGTCACCAACACTTCCATTTTGTAAAACTTCTGCATCCAAAGTCAATGTAATCGCATTGCGCTGCACAATTGCAGTCACAGCATCCCCTTTCACTACATCCGGCATCTTTTCAATCATCCACGACTCAATGATTTCGCCAGCATCCACGTACCGCCTAAATTGAAGCCCTTCGCCAATACGACTGATGCTATGCGGGGTTAGTGCCGCCAACGGGATTTCTTTTTGTTCCAAATTATGAGCCCCCACCTTATCCCCTTTAACAGCACGGTGCTTCACAGCCATCACGTTGGCCGATCCACGAATTCGAAACACCTTTGTGATTCGCTTTTTAAAATTATCATTTTCAAAGGCATCAAACTTAATGATAATGTCGCCAGCCAAGGGCATTTTTTTTGGCCATTCAAAGGATAACACATCACACCCCTCTGGAAACTCAGTCCCTTTGGCTTCAATTGTTAAGTCATTAAAGTCAATGGCCGAATAGCGGGCCTCAATTTGGGCCAACACGTTCTTCTTAATTAAATCAGATGCGCCATCGCACGATAGTTGAATCGCCATTGCAGGCAATGACAACACCAGAAGAAGAGCCATCTTCATTAGGTCATGCCCATTCCAGCCTTCAGCATTTGCTCACCGGCCTGCATCGCTTTACCCAACAGTTCCAACCCTTTTTGAGTCATGATCATGTCCATCATTTCTTTAATGATATCAACATTTGAATTTTCAATTGAAAATTGCACCACCTGCCCGGTTGCATTACGCCCTGGAATTTCTACCATGGCTTCTCCAGAGTCCAGGGTTTCTTGATAAAAATTATTTCCAACATTTTTTAATCCATCTGGATTATTGAATCGGGCCAATAACATTTGACCAATCTCTCTTGGCATTGAATCGTTATTCACAGTGGCAAATACGCGACCCTCTGGGTCTATTGTAATTTGTGTTGCGTTGGTTGGAATGCGTATTGGTGGGTCAAGCACATACCCAGACTGACTCATTAAGTTACCGTCCACATCCTTTGCCAAATTACCCGCCCGACTGTATACAATATCCCCATCAGGTTTTCGAAATTGAAAAAACCCTTCGCCTCGAATTGCAACATCCATATCACTTTTTGTAACCTGCAAGTTTCCTTCTGAAAAATCCGTTGAAATGGCCTCAATTCGGACCCCTGTCCCAAGTTCAATGCCTCGTTTTTTCTTGATGTATGGGTTCAGATCTTCATCCTGAGCATATTTCACCTCAGCTTCTTGTAAGATTACGGGGAATAATGTGGCCAATTCACAACGTGTTTGTTTGTACCCAGGCGTTTGAGCATTTGCAATATTGTTGGTGATATTGAACATCATTTTTTGGTAGGTCCCAAACCCTGACCGCGAAATGTTAAACTGTTGAAACATTTATTCCTCCTTTATTACTGTGGATTGGCTGCTTGCACCGCCAACGACATGCTTTTTATATACGCCTTTACCATTTTCACATTGGCCTCATGCCCATTTTTCCATTCTGGCACCAACCCTATGTACCCCTTTGTAATTGATGACTCCGACACATACCCTTGAAGTATACCAACATTTGCCGGTCGATACTTGTCTTGGTTCTCCCAATCCTCTTTCGAAAAATAAAATATTTTATGGTTAAAAGATTTCAAATCGTGATTATTTTTTGGCCATTCAACACGAAACGTATCAACAATACTTCCGTTTTGATAAATCACCCCATTGCGATCCACATCCACGCCCCCACCTGATAAATAAATATACCCATTTTCACCCAACACAGGAAAATGCTCTTCCATTGTTACCAATCGACCGGTGTCATCCAACTCAAATCGACCATCTTGCGTGTAGGCTGGCCACTGCCCTGGAATTTCAATCACAAAAAACCCCTTCCCTTCAATGTAAAAATCCAACGCCTTATTGGATTGGCGCGGGTTCCCCTGAGACAAACGGTAAAACAACACCCGCTTCATGCTTCGGGATTTATTGTCGTAATAATACCCCACCCCGGACTCCTTAGTCCCAGGCACATTTTGAATGGCTGTATATACAATGTAAGATTTCATCGCATCCATAAAGCCGCCCATTGACGCAGAGTTCAACTTCAGTGTAGGGTTCACCACATCATCATAAATTTCGTAATGGAGTGGGTTATGCTCTGCTGCAGCAACTTTAAGGGATAACAATAACATGAATATGTGTAATCTCATTTTTTTATTCGCTTAAATTTTGATCTCAATTTCAACCGATTTTTTGCTTTTTGTTCCAAGAAAAAGATAAATGCCAATATTTCGGCAACCAATTTAAATAAATGCGGAGGTATTTCGCTTTTAATCTTAAGGGATGATAGCAGTTTTGACAATTTTTCATCCTCAATCATTGGGATTTCATTTTCTTCTGCAAGGGTCAAAATTTCCGTGGCAATCCTTCCTCGGCCAGACGCCACAATAGTTGGGGCCTTTTTCTTGGATGCATCATATTTTATGGCAATGGCCTGCAAGTTTTCTTTGTCTTTGGATGATAGCTCATCAATATGAGACCGAAGCTTTTTTTCAAGCGCTTTTCTTTTTTTTAAAATTTGGTCTTTTCTTTGATTCTTCATATTTCGGTTTGTATTCGTTTCACTTCAGAAATGTCCTGTGATGGGGCAATAAACTTTTGAATATTGATGGTTTTTCTGGACGATTGAAACGCCTCTAAACTGTAATCATACTTTTTTAAGTTATCGACCAGCTCCTTGCGGAATGAATTGATATGAGACACCGCATGATCTTGGTCAGAATGTATGGTGCACCACACCTTGAACCCCATTACAACAACAATAACTGTGATTTTCCCCATGGTCTCAGATTCCATATTTACAATAATCTTTTCCTGAGGCGAAGTGTCCTGAGCTTTTTGCTTGCTCTGCTTTAGTACTGATTGTTTTCTTAACAGCAGCTCAATAAATGCCTGCGCAGTTAATGGGTTTGGAATTTGAAAGTAATGAAATGATTCCAATAACCCCAAGGGCTGTTTAATGGAGTCTTGACTCAAAATAATTTGCCCCATTAAATGGGCGTTCAAGCCACCCAAGGATTTAATATAATTTAAAAAAATATCCGACTTAATTCCAAACCGTTGCCCCAGCCCTTTAAGAAAAGACGCCATCGCCATGGAATCATCCAATGCACTTAACGGCTGCGATAGCCACTGGTTGGCCTTCTCGATTTTTTTAAACTGCTTTAACTGATCATTAAACTCATCAAATACACTCAAAAAAGATTGAAGCCCCGGATGATTTTTTAAGGCATCTTGCAAAACAGCCATCATGTTTTTCTGCATCCCTGACAATTGATTCAATGATTTTGAAATGGTGGACTGTTTGGTCAATAACTGGTTCAATATTCCAACATCATCAGCTGCTTCCCCCAGGCCTTTAGACACCAAAAGCACCGCGCTCTCCCTGGCCTCCTTGGAATTTTTGCCCTTAAGCAATTTATTAATTAGAGCAAAGCTATCTTCAGATATCTCTATCCCATGAACCGCCATTAGCAATGCCAATTCTTTATTATTATCTGTTAATGGTATATCTATTGTTGCCAATTGCTTGGAAATATCCTCTGGGCCCAATTGAGACACCCGTGTTGGAAGCGTGGCTTGCACCTGCGACGGAGAACTAGGGGTATCCCCTGTTTTTTGAATACTCGCAGACGAAGAAGCGTCGGCAGCGCCAACATTTCTATTGAGGCTAAATACTTCCTCAGAGCTTTTAGGTCCCTGAGGCTTTCCTGATGGCCAATTCGCCCCTCCCTTGGAAAGCCCCCCAGAATTAACACCACCTAAACCCATTGAGTACCTTCCATAGTTAATGCAGCAATATATCGACAATGATGAATGTAAACCATAATGGTAAATAAATTATCGATAAAATAAACAATTTCTTTGCATTGTTTTTTAAATCACGAACGCTTTGGATCATGACCCATAGAAAACAAAGGGAAATCATTAGCATACCCACGGCGTAAACCCCACTTAGAAAACGCATTAAAAAAGGAACAAACGATGTTGCCACCATCAAAAATGAAAACACTATAATTTGACGCTTTGTGGCAGGCACTCCCCCCTCTTGATTTGGCAACATTTTAAACCCGGCCGCCTTGTAATCATCAAAATACATTATGGATAACGCGTAAAAATGAGGTATTTGCCAACAAAACAAGGTAAAAAAGAATGCGACAACCACCGTGTGAATGGGTGTTCCTGTTGCAACCCACCCGCCCAACAATGGTAGTGCGCCAGGTAAGGCCCCAACATGGGTATTCAACCAAGAGTATCGCTTAAGAGGCGTATAAATACCAACGTAAATAACGACTGTCGCCAATGATACCAACAATGTTAATAAGTTGATCTGAGCAACAAAAAAAAGACCAACCAAAAACGTAATCATTACAATAGCACGTGCTTCAAATAAAGACAGCTTATTCACCACCAACTCTCGATCTTTTGTTCGCCCCATTAACGCATCCAGTTTAACCTCTAATATATTATTTGCGCCGCAAGCTGAGGCCGAAAAAAAATAAGTAGCTAACAATAAATACAAAAAAGAAAGGGTAACATCTATGGATTGAATCGCCAAAAAATAACCAATGGATACAGTCAACAATTGAGCACGACTAATGCCGGGCTTTGTAAACGAAACATAATTTAACATCTGTTGAATCATGATATTTTATATATTAATCGGCATTGACAATTTTTTACAGTATTAGTGATAATACGGTATAAATTACAAACAAAATTAAGAATCAATTGAAAGGATTTATCCGATGAACACATTACCCTTACTATGGTATTTAGCCCCAGTCTCTGCAGTAATAGCCTTATTTACTGCTCGATTTTTTTACATCGCTGTATCTAAAGAAAGCGAAGGCACTGATCGCATGAAGGAAATTGCAGGATACGTTAAAGAAGGTGCAATGGCGTATTTATCCCGGCAATACAAAATTATAACTTACGTTTTTGCGGCTATATTTATATTGCTCATCGGCATGGTCATCGCTGGCGTTCAAAATATATTTGTTCCCTTTATTTTTTTAAGTGGAGGCATATGGTCTGGGGTCTGTGGTTACTTGGGCATGAAAACCGCAACAAATGCTAGCGCAAGAACGGCCAACGCATGCCAAACATCACTAAACAAAGGGCTAAAGGTTTCATTTAGATCTGGTGCGATTATGGGGTTAATTGTTGTCGGCTTTGGGTTATTAGACATATCGGTTTGGTTTTTATTACTGAACTTCTTCTTTTCTAATAATATTCTTGGCATATGTGAGCCCATTCTTCTTAAAATGAACCTTATTGGATGGGATCCTGGCGTCACACAAACCGTCATGTTTCAAAAACTAAAATTTGTTGAATTAACCACATCTTTATTGCCATATGCAATGGGCGCATCCGTCATGGCCTTATTTTCTCGCGTCGGTGGTGGAATTTTCACCAAGGCAGCAGATGTTGGTGCAGATTTGGTTGGAAAAGTTGAAGCCGGCATTCCAGAAGATGATCCAAGAAACCCAGCAACAATTGCTGACAACGTTGGTGATAACGTTGGCGACGTTGCAGGTATGGGGGCTGATTTGTATGAATCGTATTGTGGATCAATTTTAGCCTGTGCATCTTTAGGGGCAACGCTAATGATTTCAGGGATTTCAATATCAGGAACCGAAAATTCCTTGTTCAATTCCATATACGCACCAATGATTGTCGCTGGTGGCGGAATTTTGTTTTCTATCTTGGGCATTTTCACCGTTAAAACGAAAGAAAATGCAAACCAAAAAGAATTATTAACATCACTTCATAGGGGAACAAATGTGGCTGCAGGTTTAACGCTTGCTTTTATTGCATTTTTATCTGCACAAGGCTATATCTCATGGGGCATTTTCGGGTCCGTTAGTGCTGGTTTAATTGCAGGTGTTTTAATTGGGCAAGTAACAGAATACTACACATCAGATCACTACAAGCCAACAAAATCCATCGCAGAAAACTCTGTAATGGGTGGTGCAACAGCCATTATTCAAGGGATATCTGTTGGAATGTTATCAACAGGGGTTACGGTAATTATCATATCCATTGGCATTATATGCGCATATTTATTTTCGGGTGGCGCAACATCCGTCATTCAAGGCATATATGGTATATCATTTGCTGCAATCGGCATGCTATCAACATTAGGCATCACATTGGCCACTGATGCATTTGGCCCTATTGCTGACAATGCCGGCGGTAACGCCGAAATGTCAGGATTAGACCCGATTGTTCGTGAACGAACCGATGCTCTTGACTCATTAGGAAATACCACGGCAGCTACCGGTAAAGGCTTTGCCATTGGTTCAGCTGCATTAACATCATTAGCATTAATTACAGCATACATTGATTCCATCAAAATATGGCTATCCCGGATTGCCGGTGAAGGAGTTCACTTTATTGGAAACATTGGGTTTTCTAACTCACCAGAATCAGCTTCAAAAAGCTCAGTTTATATGATTGACCAATTGGACATTGTTGAATTAATCAACATTTTCCAAATCAATGCCATCAACCCTAAGTTTTTAATTGGATTGCTAATTGGTGCAATGACAGCATTTGTTTTCTGTGCATTCACAATATTGGCAGTAGGAAGAGCCGCCGGCGATATGGTGAAAGAAGTTCGACGGCAATTCAAAGACATTCCTGGCATTCTTGAAGGAACCGGTAAGCCTGAATATGCAAAATGTGTAGAAATTGCAACCATTGGGGCACAAAAAGAAATGGTTATCCCGTCACTCTTAGCCATTTTTGTCCCGATTATTACAGGTTTTACGCTTAGCATAGCGGGAGTGCTCGGTTTATTAATCGGCGGTGTTGCAACTGGATTCTCGCTGGCTGTAATGCTTAATAATTCAGGCGGTGCTTGGGACAATGCTAAAAAATACATCGAGAAAGGTGCGCATGGTGGGAAGGGTACTGACGCCCATAAAGCATCTGTCATTGGAGACACTGTCGGAGACCCATTTAAAGATACAGCCGGCCCCTCACTAAATATTTTAATTAAATTAATGACAATTGTTTCAGTGGTATTTGTTGGATTAATACTAAAGTTTGGATTAATATTATTTTAAAATGAGTCAGCAAATTTTTCCTAAATGGGCAAACACACTTCCGATAATTGTTCTTATCGTTTTGGTAATAACTCTTGGGTTGGTTGTTCATTTATTTTGGTACTGGTTATCTCCAAAACATCTTAATGTTGGGTACCAACCCAAACAACCTATTCCATTTTCTCATGCACTGCATGTTGAAAATGTGGGTTTGGATTGCCGCTATTGCCACTCTAACGTAGAAAAAGCAGCACATTCAAACATACCCGCAACGGAAACATGCATGAATTGCCACAAACAAATTAAAACCGATTCCCCCCACATCAAAAAACTAACAAAACATTACGAAAACAATGAACCAATTGAATGGGTAAAAGTACACATGTTGCCAGATTATGTTTACTTTAATCATGCCGCACACACAACAGCTGGCGTTTCGTGTGTGCAATGTCACGGCCAAGTCAACAAAATGGATGTGGTTTACCAAGCCAAACCCCTTAGTATGGGATGGTGCTTGGAATGTCACAGAGAACCAGAAAAATTCATATGGCCAAAAGAAAAAATAACAGACCTAAACTGGCGACCAACAAATCAAATAAACCTTGGTTTACAATTAAAGGAAACATATAATGTTAATCCTGGAGAGGCGTGTAGCGTATGTCACAGATAAAAAAAGAAGATACAGAGTTTCAAACAACAATGTTATCAGAGCCAAAATCCAGACGAAGTGCACTAAAAGCTATCGGATCTGGCATGACAGTGGCCGCATTATCCGGTTGTGTCGGCATAAGAAAACCGAAGCAGGTCATTCAAACATATACTAAAGAATCGGACATCATTGTTCCGGGGGAGCCAACCACTTATGCAACCAGTTGCAACATCAATGGTCAGGTTAACGGACTTACTGTTACCACGCATGAAGGACGCCCAATAAAGCTCGATGGGCATCCCCATCACCCAAACAACTATGGATCCTCAAATGCATACATACAAGCTGAAATTCACCAGTTGTACGACCCCGACCGTTTAAAAGGCCACTTTAGCAACCAAAAGCCAACGCAATTTAATCTAATAAAAAAAGCATTGTCTGGAATTGAAAAGAACGAGTCAATTGCGATTTGTCACCCTCCAGTTCGATCGTTACTGGAGGCATCTCTCTTAAAACAAATCAAAGCTCGCTACCCAAAAAGTAATTTTTTCGAAATTTCACCTGTAAATAAAGACAACCAAACAGCTGCACTATTGGATGCGACCAATACGCATGGTTATCTGGATTATGATTATTCATCGGCTAAAATGGTGGTCAGTTTTGATCACGATTTTCTTGGTAATGAATCTGACACGCTATCTAGCATTACCAAATTTATTAAATATCAAAACCAATTCACATTTGTATCGTATAGCAGCAGCTTAACAATCACGGATTCAAAAGCCAATGCAATAATCAACGCTTCAATAAAAAGCCAAGAACATACCTTGATTTACATCGCACAAGAACTTGCAAAAACCTTTGGCAGCGCCAAAGCGATAAAAGAAATTAACAAGCATTCATTTAACAAAAAACACATCGATACAAAAAAAACAAATGAACTAATCAAGCTATTAATCGACCATCGGTCACAAACCATCGTGTCGATTGGCGAGATTCATTCCATTGAAATGCATAAAATTGGACTACTGATAAACCAGTTACTAAATAATATCAACCGATCTGTTCGACCAATTCAACTTCCAAAAGATCTCATACGTGTGCAAAAGTTTTCAAGCCATGCGTCCGTTATCGAACGCCTTAAACAACTCATTGAAAACAAAGCAATAAAAACGCTCATTTCATTGGACATTGATTTATCACGATTCATACCTAATGTTGAGTCATCTCTAAAACCAATTAACACTTTTTATTTATCTACATATAAAAACCGATTTACTCGTTTAGCAGCCCATGTCATTTCTAAGGGGCATTTCTTAGAAGAATGGGATTTGTTAATGAGTCGTGAAGGTCACATAAGCATTCAGCAGCCGGTTATACAGCCGTTGTATAAAAGTAAATCCACAATTGACATACTGCTGGCGTTACTGAATATACCGGACTCGGCATACACTTACTTAAAAAAAGAAATAAGAAAAAGAAAGCTAAACGAAACAGAGATAAAACAAAAAGGATTGCATAAAAATCAAGCAGAGAATGTATCAGCGTCTATAAAAGGCGTATCACTAACAAAAAATAAAGATAACGAATCCTATGGATTAACATTATCTGTAAAACCCTCTTATCAGTTGCTTGATGGCAAATACACAAACAATTCCTGGCTTCTTGAAACACCCGATCCAGTAACAAAACTGACGTGGGGAAACGCATTTATTATTTCAAGTAAATTTGCAAAAAAAGAAACCTTAAAAACCGGAGACATCATTCAGATTCGCTTGAAAACATCTGATATTTTAAAAGGCCCGGTTATTATATTGCCAGGACAAAATAGCCAAACCATCAGCCTATCCTACGGCTATGGCAAACTCACAGACTCCGCATTTTCAAATTATGGCATTTCTGCTGACAACTTAAAGTCAAATGCAAATTATGAGATTGCATCCATTAATAAAACCAATGAATTTGAAGCTTTAGCGGATACGCAAATGAATCATGGGTTGGATGAAGAAACATTGGCTGCAAGTGGGATTAAAAGTCGCATTGAATCTATTTTACAAATAAAAACAGTAGAAGAGTTAAATCACACCCATAAAGCTCATGAACCACATAGCCTATTTAAAGAGCTAAGTTATGAGTCTGAGTATCAATGGGGCATGAGCGTAGACTTAAATGCCTGTATTGGATGTTCAGCATGCCACGTTGCATGCCAAGCTGAAAATAATATCCCGATTGTTGGGAAAGAAGAAACTCAAAAAGGTCGTGAGATGTCATGGATTAGAATCGACCGATACTTTATTGAAAACGATTCGAATGAAACCACAATCAATTATATGCCAGTGGCATGTGTTCATTGTGAGAATGCCCCCTGTGAGCAAGTGTGTCCAGTGAACGCGACCGTTCATGATGACGAAGGGCTCAATGTCATGACATATAACCGATGCATAGGTACGCGGTACTGTGCGAATAATTGCCCTTATAAAGTAAGACGGTTTAACTTTTTTGATTGGCACCAGAAAAATCCACAATCAGTCAAAAAAGACAGGATTCACCTATTTGATTATTTTAGAGAGCCCTCAAAACAGACACAAAAACAATTCAACCCAGAAGTAACGGTTCGAATGAGAGGTGTCATGGAAAAATGTTCATACTGTCTCCAACGAATAAGTAAAGCAAAAATTAACGCAAAAGTTAATAACGATAAATCCATTATCGACAAACTACAAACAGCTTGTCAGCAAGCATGCCCAACAAACGCAATCGTATTTGGCGACATAAACAACCCATCGTCTGACGTATCAACAAAAAGAAAAAGCAAACGACGCTATGATTTATTGCAATATGAGCTAAATACAAAACCTCGAACAATCTACTTATCAAAAATTAAAAAAACCGTTTGGGAATCCCAAAAGACAAAGGAGACAACATATGGATATCATTAACGAAGAAATCCAGCGGGTCCCTCAAGTACTGGGAAAAAAGTCGTTTAAAAAGGTAACAGATATCATTGCAAAACCATCGGAAAGTCCGGCACCAAAATGGTGGGTAATTGGGCTTCTTGGCTCAATGTCATTGGCCGCATTGTTGTTTTCACTTATTGGTTACTTGATTTGGGATGGGGTCGGTGTTTGGGGGCTAAATAACCCTGTTGGTTGGGGATTTGCAATAGTTAACTTTGTTTTTTGGGTGGGGATTGGGCATGCCGGAACATTAATTTCAGCCATTCTATTTTTATTCCGTCAAAAATGGCGCACATCAATCAATCGATTTGCAGAGGCCATGACTATTTTTGCAGTTATTTGTGCCGGTATTTTTCCAGGAATTCACGTCGGCCGAATTTGGGCCGCCTACTATCTATTTCCGATCCCAAATTCAATGGCCATGTGGCCAAACTTTAAAAGCGCTCTTCTTTGGGATGTTTTTGCTGTTAGTACATACTTCACAGTCTCTCTATTATTCTGGTATGTCGGATTAATTCCTGATTTAGCAACATTTAGAGATCGTGCAACAACAAAAGTTAAACGATTTACCTATGGTTTATTTGCATTGGGATGGAACGGCTCAAATCGGCACTGGATGAACTACGAAAAAGCATATTTAATTTTAGCCGCAATAGCAACTCCGCTTGTACTATCCGTTCACTCGATTGTTAGCTTTGATTTTGCAACGTCAAATCTTCCGGGCTGGCATACAACCATATTCCCGCCTTATTTTGTTGCAGGGGCTGTATTTTCTGGATTTGCAATGGTTTTAACATTGCTTATCATTGCACGAAAAATATTTAAGCTAGAAGACCTTATAACAATAAGGCATCTTGAAAACATGAATAAATTTATTCTAGCTACAGGTACAATGGTTGGGTATGCCTACGCAATGGAGTTCTTTATGGCATGGTACTCTGCCAACCAATATGAAGCATTTGCGTTCATAAATAGAGCGTTTGGTCCGTACGCATGGGCTTATTGGATTATGGTTTCATGCAATGTAATTTCACCACAGTTTTTCTGGTTTAAAAAACTAAGAACAAACATACCAATCATGTTTGTCATTTCAATATTTGTTAACATTGGCATGTGGTTTGAACGTTTTGTAATTACGGTCACATCACTCCATCGTGATTTTTTACCATCATCGTGGGATTACTACATTCCAACTTGGGTAGATATTATGACATTTGTTGGCAGCTTTGGTTTATTTTTCACGCTTTTCCTATTGTTTTTAAAATACTTGCCAATAATTTCAATTTCAGAAGTCAAAGGAGTAATGGAAATTGCAGATCCCCATTACTATGATCATCACACGGAGGACAAACAATGACATTTCACGGATATCTGTGCGAAGTCGATAACCCAAAAGAACTTGTTACGTTATCAAAAAAGGTATGTGACTCAGGGTACACAAAATTTGATACATATTCTCCGTTTCCAATTCACGGTATTGATAAAGCCATGGGTATTCCAGCAAGTATCTTGCCATGGTTATCGTTAACTGGGTGCATTATTGGATTAAGTGTAGCACTGATTCTTCAAATATGGACAAACGGAATTGACTACAAAATCCCTCTATCAGGGAAACCATACATATCCCTGCCAGCATTTATTCCAGTAACATTCGAGTTGACCATATTATTCACTGCATTTTTTACAGTATTTGGTATGTTTGCACTGAATAAACTACCAACTTGGTACCAGCCAATCTTTAACAATAAGTCATTCAAAAAAGCAACATGCTCAGGTTTTTTTCTATCAATATCGTGTTTAGATAATAATTTTGATGAGATTAAAACTCATTCATTTCTAGAAAAAGCCGGAGCAAAAAATATTGAAAGAATTGAAGAAAAATGAAAAAAATTATTCCATTACTATTAATTGCTATAATAATGTCCGGTTGTCGAGGATGGCGATCAGATTCCCCACCAATTCACCCAAATATTAACTTTGATTTTCAACCAAAAATAAACGCTCAAACCGCCCCAATTGAACCACCACCTAACACAATTCCCTACATGCATGAAACTGATGAAACACCTCTTTCATCGTATTCAATTGACGACGCTTTCATAAGAAATGGACAAAAAAACTTTAATATTTACTGTGCCGCATGCCACACTAAAACAGGGAATGGCTTAAAAAGCATCACCTCGCAAAATGGTTGGTTAGCTAGTAATTTACTAGATGATACATCCGAAGAAAAATCCAATCAATACATCTACAACGCCATACAAAATGGTATTCGAAGCATGCCAGCCTATGGTAAAAAATTAAATAATAAAGAAACATGGGAAGTTGTTTTATATGTTCGAGCGTTGCAGGCAATGACACGAACAAGCCAGTCGGAAAAGAAGCTGCTTAAAAAGAAAGGATCATAAGTTGTGAATCAACCATCACCATTGAAATATTTCAAACTTGCATTATTTTCAGGCATCATTTCTTTGCTTGCCATATTTTATTTTAATAAAGAAAACACAAATTTTTACTTGGATTATTTAAGTGTATTTTCATATTTTATATCACTAAGCATTGGAGCAACATTTTTAGTGCTGCTCATGCACCTTACACGAGCTGGTTGGGGCGTCGTTGTACGACGTATCCCAGAACATTTAATGAGCTTACTTCCTATTTATGCTTTATTATTTGTGCCAATATTGTTTGGCCTCGACACTATTTTTGAATGGTTAAATCCTGACGTTATTGCTACAGATTACCTGGTACAAAAAAAGCTGCCATACTTAAATCTTACATTTTTTATTATTAGAAACATCCTATATTTTACTGTTTTTGCTATTGTATCTAGGTACTACTGGGTACGCTCTGTGCGCCAAGATTCGGTAAAAAAAGCAGATGGCCTACAGTTAACTAAAAGCATGCAACGTCGATCACCAATTGCAATTTTAGCCATGGCACTTGCAACATCATTTGCATCGTTTGACTGGCTAATGTCACTTTACTCGCATTGGTTTTCAACAATATTTGGAATATATTATTTTGCAGGATGCATGGTATTTTTGCTATCAGTAACAATTATTACATACGAACTCTTGTTAAAGTTAAACATAATAAAAGACGTACCTACAAACGAACACTTTCACGACCTATCAAAGCTACTGTACGGATTTGTGATTTTTTGGTCATATGTCGCTTTTTCTCAATATTTTTTAACTTGGTACGCAAATATTCCTGAATTTACACAATGGTACTACCCAAGATTGCATAATGGTTGGGATACCGTTTTTTACGCGCTCATAATTTTCCACTTCTTGCTGCCTTTATTCGGATTTATGTCCAGGCACGTTAAACGTAACTCGATTGGACGAGTTGTATTTTCAATAATATTTATCGTTATACACTATGTTGACATTCGATTTTTAATTTATCCAAATTCATTTAAAAAATATCATGAAATTTCACTAATCGAAGGATCACTAATTGTATCCTTTGCCCTCATTGTCATTCCTTTAATTGCATTTAAAATCGTAAATCACCAAAAAATACCCATTAATGATCCGCGACTAGAGGAATCTAAAAAACTGGAGAATGCACTATGAGCAACATGGATTATGATAAAAGTGAAATAAGCCATATTCCCGTAATGGTATCCATCCTTATCTCAATGCTCGTTATATTTATAATAACGATAACCATTGTTTATTTTTTTAAGGGAACCCTAAAAACCCAAGAACTATCAAACGAAAAAAAATCAAGCAAATCATTTCAGCTAACTCAACTTAATGAATGGTCAGAAAATTACCTAAAGTCAGAAAAAGACGGTAAAGTTAACATAGATGATGCGATTTATATTACCATTCGTCGTAATAATCCATAGCACGATATGTTGCTTTGCTAATCAAGCACCCTATGTTTTCAAAGATGTTGGTTTAACAACAACTGTTAATACCATTATTAACTCGGATCTAATATTAACGGATGAATATGATAAAAATGTAAACTTAAGAGATCTTGTTGCTGACAAACCAACCATCATTAACTTTGTTTATTTAAATTGCCCATTATTATGCCATTTACTATTGGATGGTTTAAACGATGTGATAAATCAAAGTAGCTATAAAGCAAACAAAGATTTTCAAATCATTTCAATCAGCATTGACCCGAATGAGAAAAACGAGAATCTAAAAGCATATAAGAAAAAATACTTAAAAGAGTTGGGCACCTCAGATGGCTGGTTATTTTTAAAAGGGAGTGAAAAACAAATCAAAGCGGTAACTAACCAATTTGGTTACCACTTTAAAAAGATATCGCGTACGAACGACTATTCTCACCCATCAGCAATCTTTTTCTACAACAAAAAAATCACGAATTATCTCGAAGGAGTCACATTTGATATAAAGTCATTTAACTACTCACTTATGAGTGGAAAAGTAAACAAGACCATAAAAGAAAAATTCATAACGTACTGCTACTATTATGATCCAGATTCACAGACATACAGCTTTTTAATCATTAAAGTACTTCGATTGCTATGCTTGATAACTGTGGGAATTCTAAGTATACTGATAATCACTTTTATTAGACGAGAAAGACGACAAAAATAATATGAATAACATTCAAAGTTTAACTAAAAAAGGGTCTTTTTATTTGCCAGAGAATATTTCTGCAAACTTGGGGCAATTTGATATTTTGTTCTATGTTATATTTTGGTTATCTGTAATTTTATTTGTTGGTCTTCTTATATTTGGATTTTTCTTTATTATAAGTGGAAAACGGCAACAAGACGACCAGCTTGCAAAAAAACAAATTACTCACAACGTTAAATTAGAAGTGATATGGACAGTAATCCCGACATTAATCGTAATCATTATATTTTTCTGGGGCTTCAAAGAATACCTAATCATGAGAACGACCGCCCCAAACGCTCTTGAAATATACGTATCCGGAAAAAAATGGTTTTGGGAGTTCACTTACCCAAATGGTAAAAAAGCGATAGATGAGTTGGTTGTGCCAGTAAATCAACCAATAAAACTCATTATGAGCAGTACCGATGTCCTCCATAGTTTTTACTTGCCAAACTTAAGGGTTAAACGAGACGTCATCCCCAACAGATATACGGTAATGTCTTTTGAATCAGCAAAGCTTGGTAACTACAACATCTTCTGCACCGAATACTGCGGCGATCAACATTCGAATATGAAAGCCATATTAAAAGTTGTTGACTCTGATGATTACACTTCATTCTTAAATGAAGTCGACTTTGACGAAAGTATTCCGTTAAGTGAAGCAGGCGCAAACATATATGTTAAAAAAGGATGCAATGCTTGCCATTCAGTTGATGGAAGCAACATGATTGGACCAACATGGAAAGGCCTTTACAATAAAAACAGAGAGTTTGCAGATGGCACATACGCAAAAGCAGATGAAGTCTATTTAAAAGAATCTATTTTATATCCACAACGAAAAATCGTAAAAGGGTATCAAAACGTAATGCCATCGTATCAAGGGCTTTTAGTTGATAAAGAAATTGATGCTATTATTGAGTACATAAAGGAATTATCAAAATAATGAAAAATTTTATCACAGAGAAAAAAGGAATATTAAGTTGGCTATTCACACTTGATCATAAACGAATTGGCATCATGTATTTGGTAAGTATATTTGCTGCTTTTGCCCTAGGAGGATTCGCCGCACTAATATTGCGTTTCGAACTTTTATCGCCTGACAAGATTCTACTTACGGCTAAACAATACAACCAAATGTTCACGCTTCATGGGGCAGTAATGGTCTTTCTTTTTATAGTTCCATCAATACCGGCAACATTGGGTAACTTTTTCCTGCCATTGCAATTGGGTGCGAATGATGTAGCATTTCCACGATTAAACCTTGCCAGCTATCACATATACCTATTGGGGGCCTTGTTTTGCGTAGCCAGCATAATATTGGGCTCGGTTGATACCGGGTGGACATTTTATACCCCATATTCAACATCAACAGACACAGCCGTAATAATGATGGTGACAGGTGTATTTATCCTGGGGTTTTCTTCTATACTTACTGGGGTTAACTTTATTTCAACCATTCACTATCTTCGAGCACCTGGAATGACCTGGTTTCGTATGCCGCTATTTGTGTGGTCATTGTATGCAACATCTATCATTCAAGTACTCGCAACACCCGTATTAGCAATCACATTGGTATTACTTATGATTGAACGTGTTTGGGGTATCGGAATTTTTGATCCTGCCATTGGTGGAGACCCAGTACTTTTCCAACACTTTTTCTGGTTTTACTCACATCCAGCAGTTTATATCATGATCTTACCTGCCATGGGAATAATGAATGAAGTTGTGACTACATTTTGCAGAAAAAATATTTTTGGATATGCCGCCATTGCCTACTCAAGCATTGCAATTGCTATCATATCATTTTTGGTATGGGGTCACCACTTGTTTACATCAGAATCAGAAGTAGCAGCTACGATTTTTTCGTTTCTTACTTTCTTAGTTGCTATTCCATCTGGCATTAAAGTATTTAATTGGATCGCCACAATGTACAAAGGCTCCATTGATTTAAAAGCACCATTCTTGTATTTTCTTGGATTCATGTTCCTGTTTGTAATCGGTGGCTTCACAGGAATTTTCTTAGGGGCATTAGCGATTGACATTCACCTTCACGATACGTATTTTGTTGTTGCACATTTTCACTATGTTATGTTTGGTGGCACTTTGTATGCATTTTTAAGTGGTATGCACTATTGGTGGCCTAAAATGTTTGGAAGAATGTACTCAGAGTTTATGGCAAAAATAGCCTTTTGGTTAATTTTCATAGGATTTAACATGACATTTTTTGTTCAATTCATCATGGGATCAAAAGGAATGCCAAGACGGTATTACAGCTACATTGAAGAATTTCAAATTTATCACCAAATTTCTACAGTTGGGTCATGGTTACTGGGTGTTGGGTTTATTGTCATGCTTGTATATTTAATTCAATCCTTACGATCCAAAGAACAAGCCCCTGATAATCCATGGGGCGCATTAACTTTAGAGTGGACAATTCCGTCGCCTCCTCAATACCACGCGTTTGAGAAAACACCAGTTGTAGACAAAGGGCCATATGAATTTGGAGTTGAAAAACCATAATGCAACAAATTCAAAAAAGAAAACTGCCACATTACTTTAATAATGCTCATCAAGAATTTGAAGCAGCAAAACTGGGCATGTGGGCATTTATGGCACAAGAAATTTTATTTTTTAGTGGCTTATTTGTTGCCTACGGCGTATTTAGGTACTTTAATCCTGAAATGTTCATATATGCAAGCCGATTATTAGACTGGAAATTAGGGTTTATTAATACAATTTTCTTAATCATAAGTAGCTTTACGATGGTAATGTCTGTTTACCATATTCAACACAATAACCGAACAAAAAGTCTAGTTAACTTAACGGCAACTTTTTTTCTTGCAGCAGTTTTTTTAATCATTAAAACATTTGAATACAAAGCAAAGTTTGACCACGGGTATTACCCAGGCATGCTATTTAGTGGCGAAGGCGCCTTTAGTAGTCTGCATATCTTTTTTGGGCTATATTTTACCATTACAGGGCTGCATGCCCTTCATATCATTGTTGGAATGGTATTAATAGCATGGCTAATGGTTCGCGTGTGGAACGGAACTGTAAGTGCTGAGTATTTTACGCCTGTAGAAATGGTTGGGCTATATTGGCACTTTGTTGATGTTGTATGGATATTTTTATTTCCATTATTATATTTATTGTGAGGATTTAAATGTCAGGACACTTTATTATTCCAAAAAAATATTATCAGTTTACTTTTATCGCATTGCTGATATTAACCATATTTACTGTGCTAATATCCAGAGTTGATTTAGGTGTATTAAATACCCCTGTAGCCATTGGTGTTGCTACTGTAAAGGCCGGCTTGGTTGGTGCCTTTTTTATGGGCCTTCGCTGGGAGCGAGCAAACCTTATTTTTGTATTTGGGGCCATAGCTGCCATGGTTTTATTTTTTCTATTTACATTTATCGACCTTGCTTACAGAGGCGCAATTACAGATGAAGTTTCTCAACCATACGGCTACAAGAGCCCAGTAAAAGTGACTGAGAAATTGCACCACTCATCATCTGAAAAAATGGACAGACACTAGCATGATTGGGTCAACAGAGTTAATCATTGTTGGTTTAATAGTATTCGTTTTATTTGGTGCAGCCGCGATACCTAAATTTGCAAAGTCAATTGGGGAAGCACGCAAAGAATTTAAAAAAACAATGGTTGATGACGCTCAAGCAACTAACGAATCACAAAAAGAACCACCCACAACACCTTCATAGAAACTGCCTTAAATGGCCTTGTCGATCCCCATCAAATTATATACTATTGG
Organism: Candidatus Margulisiibacteriota bacterium; assembly: GCA_016779165.1. GTDB lineage: Bacteria > Margulisbacteria > Marinamargulisbacteria > UBA817 > UBA817 > UBA817. Next base: position 32,632 of record JADHOE010000008.1, read on the forward strand.
GAATATGAATCGCTTCGTAACATTTGTGGTAATGCTCGCTTTTTGGCTATTGTGGTCAGGTATGTTTGATGCGTTTCATATCACGCTTGGGGTAATATCATCAGGCATTGTTGCCATTTGGACAGGTCGGCTATTTTTAGAGTCCCACAAAACCATCCAGCAACGATTTAATGAATGGATAAAGTTTGAAATTTACTCATTTTGGTTGCTATGGCAGATCATTATTGCCAATATTCAAGTGCTTAAATTGGCGTTTCAGCCACATGTATTGCATGCCTTATCACCTTCATTTGTAACATTTGAAACCAAGCTTATGGGCGATATACCCAAATTCATTTTGGCGCAATCCATTACATTAACGCCTGGTACAGTAACCGTATCAATCGAAAATAATACCTTTAAGGTGCATGCCATAAATAAAGCAACTGCGGCTGGCATTCCAGGTGAAATGGAAGATAAAGTTTACGGTATCTACAGTGAGAGGCACACATGATCAACATATTTACGTGGGCATCCATATTACTTATTGTTCTTATGCTTATGCTCGTCTACCGAATTATTGTTGGACCAACCGTTATTGACCGAATTGTTGCTGTAAATGTCATAGGAACAAAATCAATCGTATTAATTGTACTAATGGGAATTATTTTTGATCGTTTGGCAATGTTTGTTGATATCGCCATTGGTTATGGCCTGTTAAATTTCATTGCATCATTAGCCGCAGCCAAATATTTTAAAAAACATCACCGCATCGACTCCAAAAATATAACGGCCACAGAACATACTGCAAAAGGGGCAACCAATGGCCATTAACGTACTCGCCGTTATTCTATTTGCGATTATTTCACAAACAATTCACCACCCAACAGTGCAACTAATTTTAAATATTTTAATCATGGCATCGCTTGGGTTAGGATTATTTTTCTTTTTTGCAACGTCTGTTGGGGTGCTGCGTTTTCCAGACTTTTTTACGCGACTACACGCTGCTGGAAAAGGCGATACCTTATCAACCATATTGATACTATTGGCGTGCTCACTATTTTCGCTAAAATCAGCAAAAACACTGGACCAAACCACCATTCTTGCCGCTATTAAAATACTCCTTATCATAAATTTCATATTTATAGGAAGCCCGACAGCGACTCATGCACTCATTGAAGCGGGCTATAATTCAGAGATTGATCCTTGGGAAAACAATGCTACTCGGAATTGAAACCTTACTTCTAATTTTAGTGCTAATCTTAGCCGTTGTTTCTTTATGGATTCGAGATTTAATGAGTTCCGTGGTTGTTTTTGGCGCCTATAGTTTCCTTATGTGCCTCATATGGACAGGCATGGGTGCCGTTGATGTTGCATTTACAGAAGCCGCTGTTGGTGCGGGAGTATCCACAGTGTTCTTCGTGGCGGTGTTATTTAATACAACACGTCGAATACAGTTTAATCCACTTGACCTGAGCGCGAAAATCTTTTCAGCCATTTTATGCATTGGAACTGGGTACTTATTAATGCTTGGCCTATCTGATTTACCAAGTTGGGGTGATCCTCAAGCATTGGTAAATACCAATGTGTCCAAATACTACATTGAAAGCGCATACAAACAAACCAAGGTACCAAATCTTGTAACAGCGGTTTTAGCAGACTATCGGGCGTTTGACACCATGTTTGAAACCTGTGTTGTATTTATCGCTGTACTTGGTATTTTTATGTTGCTAAAAAAAGATGGACGAGAACCTTTAAAAGAAACATCAGCCAAAGCAAATGATAACTTAATCATTCGAGTTGCATCACGGTTTATGGTACCGTTTATCCAATTATTTGGCTTGTACGTGGTGGCCCATGGTCATTACAGTCCTGGCGGAGGGTTCCAAGGTGGGGTTATTTTAGGTGCAAGCCTAATTCTTGTTGCAATGGCGTTTAATATTGAGTTTGTAAAACAATTACTTTCCATTAAGCGGATGTTGTTGTTAGCTGTTATTGGGGTCATAATATTTGCTGGTTGGGGGTTGGTCCCCGTATTCCTTGGGCAATCATTTTTGGATTACTCAGCGTGGGCAGCCCTATTGCCGGGTACTGGGGAGATTATGGCTCGGTCGCATAGCATGTTGGCCGTTGAAATTGGCGTGGCCATTACGGTTATGTGCGGCATGTATGGCATTTACATGAGCCTGGTGTCCGATGGAAGGTTTGATAAAGGGCTATGATTTTAAAATTTAATTACGTGATAATGATTATCTTAATGATGTTGGGATTGTGGGCCATGATCGCTAAAAAAAACATCATCAAAAAACTAATAGGAATGGCCATTTTCCAAACAGGCATTATTTTGTTCTATATATCCATGGGAGCAAAATCTGGCAGCAATATTCCAATCCTTGACTATTATGACCGGTATAAGCCCATAGATGCGGCACAGTACGCAAACCCTCTCACCCAAATTTTAATGCTAACGGCCATTGTTGTTGGTGTTGCAACCCTCGGCTTGGGGCTGACACTGGCACGAAAGATTTACGATGATTACAAAACATTTAATGAGGATGAGATTTTACAGGAAATAAAGAATGAGCATGATTAATCAATTGCCGTTTTATGTGGTAGGAATACCATTGTTCACTGCCTTAATTATTGGCGTATTGGCAATAGTTCAGCCAAAATTAGTTCGGTTAACCGGCTTGGTTGGGATTATTTCTGGCGCATATGCCTCTTTAACGCTATTTCTTACGGTTCAACAATCTGGTACCAAATATTATACATTTGGTAATTGGCCGGCCCCATATGGCATTGAATACAGTGTTGATACACTCAACGCACTAATGATTCTATTGATTTACGCTGTGAGCCTTTTGGCTTACGTATACTCGCTACGGTCCGTAATTATTGAAATTCCGTCTAACAAGCACGGGTATTATTACACCTTATACTTTTTACTTATTACAGGGCTAATTGGCATTACCATTACAGGCGATGCCTTCAACTTGTACGTGCTATACGAAATATGCGCATTAAGCAGTTATGCCCTACTGGCATCTGGTGGAAAACGTGCCACACTTGCAACCTTTTATTACCTTTTAATTGGCACCGTTGGCGCTTGCTTTTATTTAATAGGGGTCGCGTATTTATTCATAAAAACGGGCACATTAAACATGGGGCAACTATTTGAGCACATTCCATCCATCTACTTTACATCATCCATATTGGTGGCATTTATTTTTATCAATGTCGGATTGTTTATCAAGATGGCCTTATTTCCCTTACATGGATGGTTGCCCAATGTTTATACCAAAGCCCCAATATCAACGACATGCCTGCTTGCACCACTAGGGACAAAGCTTAGCATTTATATTTTAATTCGATTTTATTTTCATGTGTTTGGCCCTGAATATGTATTTCAAGTATTGAATATCCAACCATTCATGGTTTGGTTGGCAACATTGGCCATTATTGTGGGATCTGTATACGCCATTTTTCACACCAATTACAGATCAACCATTGCGTTTATTATTGTCGCTGAGATTGGTTATATTATTGGAGGCCTTTGGATTGGGCACCCTGATTCAATTGCTGCAAGCATTTATCACATTTTGGCGGACTCATTAATGACCTTGTCCCTATTTATGATTGCCGGCACCGTCTTGTTTTACTTAAAATCAGAAAAAACAAGCGCTTTTGCATTAACATTTCGCCAATTGCGAATAACAAGTATTTCATTGGTGGTGGTGTTTGCATCCATTGTTGGCATTCCACCAACATCCGGATTTTTTTCTAAGATGTATTTAATTAAAGGTGCATTTGCCATGGGGCATTATCAGTTTATTGTTGCATTGTTATTTTCATCACTCGCATCGCTGTTTATTTTCTTTCGCTTATTTGAGGCCTACTTTTATTCGAAACCACCAGAACCTGCCCCATCTATTATTAAAGAGGACCGCTTGTTTACATTACCAATGATTGGCGTTTCAACTGGCATCATTCTTTTGGGGGTAACCTTTAATTATTGGTTTTCGGTTATTTCTAGAATCATACCGGTGGGGCTGCGATGACCAATTTTACAACCATTTTACTAACCATATGCATTCCAATCATTGGTGCATTTATGATTTACTTGTTTGGAAAAAAACCAAATCAGCGAGAAGCAGCGAGCTTTGCAACCGCGTTCGTATTGTTTGGGTGCGTTTTAAAATTATTCAACCCCGGTAAAATCAATGGACAGACCCTCCAGTTGATAGAATTATTTCCTGGAGTTTCGATCTCGTTTTTTTACGACCATTTAAGTGTTGTCTTTGCTTTTGTGGCATCGTCCCTTTGGATAGTAACTACTTTATACTCCATTGGTTACATGCGAGGAACAAATGAACGAAACCAGACTCGGTTTTATATGTGCTTTGCATTGGCATTATCTGCAACCATGGGGGTTGCTTTCTCGGCCAACTTACTGACCCTTTACATTTTTTATGAATTACTGTCGATTTCAACCTACGCCCTGGTTGGGCATCAGCAAAATGCCGATGCGCAATTTGGCGCTCGAAAATATTTGATCTACCTATTTGGTGGCTCCATTGGATTAGCACTCCCAGCCATGATTATTATTTACCAAATCACTGGCACCCTGGACTTTAATTATTCCGGTATTGTCCCTGCTTATTTTAATCCAACCATGCTATTGGCCTTGCTCTTAATGTTTTTATACGGGTTTGGCAAGGCCGGCCTAATGCCGTTCCATGCCTGGTTACCAGGGGCCATGGTTGCGCCAACACCAGTCAGTTCCTTATTGCATGCCGTAGCTGTTGTAAAGGTGGGTGTGTTTAGCATTATTCGTGTACTCACTGGCATTTATGGTGTGGATTTAATGCAGTCCCTAAAGTTTAATGGCGTGGTGTGTGGAATTGCAGCATTTACTGTAATAACCGCATCATTAATTGCCCTTTACCAAGATAACTTAAAGCGGTTGTTGGCCTTTTCTACGATTGGGCAATTGGCCTACATCATCATGGGGGTTGGGTTGGCATCATCGTTGGGTGTGACTGGTGGGATACTGCACATTGTCATGCATGCCTTTGGCAAAATTACCCTGTTTTTTTGTGCGGGTGCCATTTACGTTACAACAAAAAAGAAATACATTTCAGAAATGGATGGCATTGGCAAGCAAATGCCAATTACGCTATCCGCTTTTTTTATTGGGGCACTGAGTGTGACTGGATTGCCACCAACTGGCGGGTTTATTAGCAAATGGATGATGTTGCAAGGCGCAATGGACGCGAACCTTACCATTATCATGATTGTGTATTTGGTGAGTTCTTTATTGAACGCATGTTATTTTTTCCCCATTATTTACAAGGCCTTCTTTAAAGACCCTGCAACAGAAAGTCACGGCATTAAAGAAGCCCCATTAAACTGCCTAATTCCACCAATGATCACGGCGGCATGCAGCATTTTGTTGTTTTTTAACTACCGCATATTCACCACCATTATTCATGGTGTTACAGGAGGGCTTTAGATGGAAACACCGTCTTTTTTTGAACGGCAATCAGTCAAACAATGGTGCTGGCGATTGCTCATTGGCAGCTTGACCGTTTTATTTTGCATCGATGCCTTTGTTCTGGACCGATATTCCAAGTTTTCCAAACATGGGGGAATACAATCCATCGACGGCAGTGTATTTTTTTATGTTGGGATCGCATTTTTTGGCGCGCTATTCTTGGGCCTTGTTGCGAAAATACTGCATAAACTTTTGAGTGCCGAGGAGACCTATTATACCAATGATTATTAGTTTAACGCCTGGCTTACTGTATATTTTAGGTGCGGCTATCAATGCCCTACTGCCAAAGTCGCTTCATCGGCTGTGGGTTATTCTATTACCCATGGGTGTATTGGTGCAGTTGGCCACATTATCGGCAAACAGCGGCGTTTCAGTTAGTGGGATATCTGGCACCTTGCAACTATTGCGTGTTGATCCCTTGAGCATGACCTTTGGCTGGGTATTTGTGGTGGCATCGCTGGCTGGTTTTTTATACGGGTTAAGCGTTGCAAAAAAACGAGAATACACAGCAGCACTGGTTTACATTGGGAGTGCCTTATCCGTAATATTTGCAGGTGACTTGCTGACGCTGTACATTTTTTGGGAGCTGATGGCCATTAGTTCTGTGTTTTTGGTGTTATTTTCAAATACAGGGACGTCAAGAGCTGCAGGGTTGCGCTACATCATTGTTCATATTGTTGGGGGGCTGGTTCTATTGGCTGGAATTATCATGCATGCCCATGCAACGGGGTCGTTGTTGTTTGACGCGATTAGCATCAAAAACACCGCCACATGGCTCATGCTTGTTGGGATGCTTGTAAATGCCGCGGCATTTCCATTTTCGTCGTGGTTATCGGATGCTTACCCCGAGTCCACCATTATGGGGGGTGTCATTTTAAGCGCATTCACCACCAAAACAGCCGTATACACCTTGCTTAGGGCCTTCCCAGGCTGGGACACACTCATTTGGGTGGGCGTGGTCATGGCCATTTTTGGGGTATTGTATGCTGTTTTTGAAAATAACATTCGCCGCATTTTAGCATTTAGCATCATTAACCAAGGCGGGTTTATGGTTTGTGCGGTGGGCATTGGCAGCCCATTGGCCATTGCAGGAAGCGCTGCCCATGCCTTTTGTTGCATCATTTACACGGCCCTGCTTTGGATGGCTGCCGGCGCCGTGATTCACCGAACAGGTAAAAGCAATTGTACTGAACTCGGTGGCTTATACCGATACATGCCATTCACCACCATATTTGCTATTATTGGGGCCCTGGCCATTGCAGCAGCGCCATTTGCCAGTGGCTTCACATCTAAAATGCTCATTCTAAAAGCCGCTAAAATGGAGCATTTATTTTGGCCATGGCTGGGGCTAGAGCTGGCATCGGTGGGGGTTGTTTTTCATGCCGGATTAAGATTTATACTAGACGTGTTTTTTGGAAAAGATTGCGGGCTAAAGGTAAACGAAGCCCCACGCCCCATGATTTTGGGCATGGGCATCTGCGCCCTAATTACGATGTACATTGGGTTGTTCCCTAGGTTGTTTTACAGCCTTCTGCCATTCTCCGATTTAGTAATGGCCACCATTCCGCATACCTTTTATGGCATTTACATTAAATACGCAAAAAATGTGGTCACCCAATGGGAGCTTTTACTTATGGCTGTGGTTGCATTTTTTATGATTCGAAAAACCATTCAACCCAGTTCTCGAATTTTACGAGATGTGGATTGGTTTTACCGGCGCTTGCTCCGATATGTGGTGGCTTTTGTGATTGGATTTATTGACTTTATGTATAACCTGATCAATCGTTTGGCCATGGGTGGGGTGAAGCGGTTGGCCGGCTTCTTTCAAACCTCGATTCCCACATTGCTGTATTTGATGAATGCCCCCATTATTCGAAGCAGCAACCTAAAAGTGAATAAATTCAAGTTAATGGACGGCTACGATAAACAAGTGCGCGAGCAGGCCTTCCCGTTTACCGTGTTAGGGGCCATGGTGTTCATTGTATTTATTGCATTGTACGTGTTAATTAACTAGTTCAAAACCAACACGCTACGCCATATGCATCACTAATTTAGATTAGACTTAATTCACTAGTTTTTTAAAACAATGTTCAATAGGGCTGCTTTTTAAGCGATTCATTCAAAGAGTCGACAACTGACACGTTCTCCAACTAGGGCGGCGTTCTTGCCGATAACCAGGGGTGATTAGAAAACCATTGAATAACTGTCAGCCAAGCTGAGATGTTAATATGCAAGCCGTCTACTTGAAGGGTTAAACATTAACCAAAACGGGCAATGAATTAGTTCCCCATGTGTTTAATTCCCTAGAAGGATGGTTTGCAAGACCTACTGTTTGATTTGTTATTTAACTTCTTTGAGTGGGAATAACGTATTAATATCGTCTGCTGGGAGTTTTCCATCACTTGCCAATTGTTCTAACCATTCTTGATGAATTTGTGTGTTATGCCGCTTTTCAAGAACTTCATGTCCGGCATTAACAAAACCTTTTTTGGTTTGTGCTCCGTCTTGGCGCCACTCGCGTCGTGTTTGATCTCCAGCTTGGTTATATTCGCGTCGTGTTTGATCTCCAGCTTGGCTATATTTGCTTTGTATTTGAGCTCCAGCTTTTCCCCAATTATCAGATTGATTGGTCGGGTCCCGTTGGAGGGCCTTATATTGAGCTTCTAGCATTTCTTGATTTATTTGCTTACCACTCATTTCTCGTTCTGTGCTAACACAAGGACCCATAGATGGTCTCCGTGGATGAAAACCTGGCCTGGCCGAATCGCTCACTGTTGGTTTACCTGATACGCTACCTGCAGCAGAAGCAGTGCCAGCTAAACTTATACCTAATGCACACACACTTAGTTTCATAATTAACTCACACTCCTAACTTCAGCATTATACTGGAGTTTATGAAAACATCAATGGCAAATATTTTGATGTGTAACACGCCAATACAGCTGCTCTTAAAACTTATCGAACCCACCACGACTATTATTTCATTTTTTATGCTACTATAATACGCATATGAAACCCATTCCCCATCATTTTAAACAATTGGCCATGGGGCTTCTTTTTGTGACATTAACGGCTTGCAGTGGCCCATCAAATCGCTCGGCTTCCCCAGCGCTTCAGCTTCGCTTGGGGGGTGAACCCACCGTATTGAACCCCGTGTTATCGACCGACGCGCCATCGTCTTCGGTTGAAGGTTTAATTTTTTCTGGCTTGTTTCGGATTAACCCAGACTTGGCGTTGGAACCTGATTTAGTAGAACGCTACACAGTAAATACCCCGGGCACCAAGTACACGTTTTACCTTAAAAAAAACGTCAACTGGCACGATGGGCAGCCCTTTACGGCGCATGATGTTAAATTTACCGTTGATGCCATTTTAAACCCTTCAACCAACACCGTTCGACGTTCCAATTTTATGATTGGTGATACCCCCATTCAGTTTAAGGTGTTGGACGAGCATACCATTCAGGCCACACTGCCCCAACCCTTTGCCCCGTTTTTGCAGCGAATGACCATGGGCATATTGCCCAGCCATTTATTGAAAAACGTGGACATTAACACGGCCACATTTAACCGAAACCCCATTGGCACTGGCCCCTACAAATTTCGGGTGTGGAAGGCCGCTCAGTATGTGCAACTGGATCGCTATGATGGACATCACCTGGGCGCAGCAAAAATTGCGTCCATCATGATGAAAATTATTCCAGATGCCAATACAGCCTTATTAGCCTTTGAAAAAGGTGAGCTTGATTCAGTTGGCATTCCCGCCAAAGATTTTGACCGCTACGCCAAAGAATCGTTTTTAACCATTTACCGGTATTACGATTTGGTGTACACCTATTTGGGGTTCAACCTAGAACACCCTTTTTTTTCAGACCTTCGGGTGCGCAAAGCCATTGCCCATGCGGTGGATAAACGTGCCATTGTGAATGGGGTACTAAAGGGGTTTGGCACCCAGGCCGACATGCCATGCTCGCCCGTGTTATGGTCGTACCCAGACCCAAGCTCCATTCCATTGTTTGATTACAACCCAGAAAAAGCAAAAGCACTATTGGCCGATGCCGGGTTTTCAATGAACAAACAAACAAAGTTGCTTGAAAAAAATGGGCAACCCTTTGACTTTAAAATCATCACCAATAAAGGAAACAAAGACCGAGAAAAAGCAGCACAAATCATTCAGCGTTTTTTACTTGAGGTTGGGATTAATGCCCGAATTCAACTGTTGGAATGGAGCTCATTTTTAAAAATTGTAAATGCCACAGACACCCCTAAAGCCTACGATGCCGTTATTTTGGGTTGGTCGCTGGGGCTTGACCCCGATGCTTATGCCATTTGGCATTCCAGTCAGTACCCAAAAGGCTTTAACTTCATTGGGTACAACAACCCCTCCGTGGATGCGTTGCTCGATAAAGGGCGCACCACCATTAACCAAGATGAACGAAAGCGCATTTATGG